>JADLDL010000115.1 GCA_020846655.1 Saprospiraceae bacterium
CGCCAGCCGATACCTGCGCGGTCGCCAGCGAGTCGCCGCAACGCGGCCGCTCCAGATCCAGGCTCAGGCTCAGCGCAGGCGGAGCGGTAGCCGTCGCACTGGCTTGCGTACTACAGCCATTCGCATCGACTACCGTGAGGGTATAGGTTCCGGCCCCTACCCCATTCAGGGCTGGGCCAGTGGCACTGGTGTTCCAGGTAAACTGATACGGCGGTGTACCGCCATTGGCGCTGCCCTGCAAGGCTGCATCGGCGCCGTTGGCGCAACTGAGCGCAAACCCGTTGAAATTCGATGAAACCGCAGCGCTGAGGTTCAGCACCGGCGCTTGCGTCAAGGTCACGGTCACCACCGTTGTCGTCTGGTTGTTCAGGTCTGTGATCGTGATGCTGTAATTGCCTGCCGGCAAATTATTCACAACCGTGAGCACACTGATGTCCGTGATTTGACCCGTTCCGGAATTGCCCGCACTGCCGCTCCAATCGTATTGCAAGGGCGGTTGCCCGTTTTGCACCTGCAAACTAAACGTACCATCCGATCCGCCGCCGCAGGTAATGTTCGTGCCCGTCGCCACTACGGCCGGGCCGCAGGCCAGGGGATCGAAAATCACCTCGGCAATCAGCACCGAGTCGCACCCAAACTGGTTTTGCAACACCTGGGTAAACACCCCGGCAGCGCTGGGGTCACAGGTAAACGACGTAATGGTCAGGGTGTCGCTGGGCAACAAATCGGTGGTCAGAATGACCAGCGAGTCGCAGCCATCTGCGCCGGTAAACGTAGTTTGTATAGTGCCCACCTGGCTGGGGTCGCAACTGAAATCGGTCAAAAACGTAATGTCAATGAGCGATGGGTCGTACAACACATTGGATACCACCGTCGAATCGCAGCCGAACTGGTTGACAAAAGATTGTGAAAAAACACCGGCGCTGGTCGAATCGCAGGTGAACAAGGTCAAATTCACCGTGTCGCTGGGCAACAGTGAGGTGGTGGTAATAACCAGCGAATCGCAACCGTTGGCGTTGCTGAGCAACACTTGCGTTGCACCCACCTGATTGGGATCACAAGTAGTGGCCGTCAGATTCGTCGTGTCGCCGGGCAACAGCGAGGTGGTAGTGATGACGAGCGAGTCGCAGCCGTTGGCGTTGCTGAGCAACACTTGCGTAGCGCCCACCTGGCTGGGGTCGCAGGTGGTAGCCGTCAGATTCGTCGTGTCGCCGGGTAGCAGGGTGGTGTTGGTGATGATCAGCGAGTCGCAGCCGTTGGCGTTGCTGAGCAGCACTTGCGTAGCGCCCACCTGGCTGGGATCGCAGGTGGTGGCCGTCAGGTTAGTCGTGTCGCCGGGCAACAGCGTGGTGGTGGTGATGACCAGCGAATCGCAGCCATTGGCGTTGCTGAGCAGCACTTGCGTAGCGCCCACCTGGCTGGGATCGCAGGTGGTAGCCGTCAGGTTGATCGTGTCCCCGGGCAACAGCGTGGTGGTGGTGATGACCAGCGAATCGCAGCCGCTGGCGTTGCTGAGCAACACTTGCGTAGTGCCCACCTGGCTGGGATCGCAGGTCGTGAGCGCCCGGTTCACGGTATCGCTGGGCAACAGGATGGTCTGGACAATGACCAGCGAGTCGCAGCCATCCGAGCCCGAAAGCAAAAATTCCGTGGTGCCCGCCAAACTTGGGTCGCAGGTGGTCCCGTTGAGGAACGTCGTGTCGCTGGGCAATAAAGTGGTGACGGTGATGACCAGGGAATCGCAGCCGTCTGCGCCTGTGAATAAGGTTTGTGTCGTTCCAGCCAAACTGGGATCACAAGTGCTCGCCGTCAGGTTGACCGTATCGATAGCCGCCGGATCAAAAAGAATGGTGGTAATAATCGTGGAATCGCAGCCAAACTGGTTCGGCAGCGTTTGGGTAAAAACACCGGCCTGGTTCGGATTGCAGGTGCTGGCCGAAAGATTCACCGTATCGCTGGGCAACAGCGAGGTCGTCGTAATTACCAGCGAATCGCAGCCGTCGGCGCCCGTCAGCAGGGTTTGTGTCGTTCCGGCCAAACTGGGGTCACAGGTGCTCGCCGTCAGGTTGACGGTGTCGATGGCCGCCGGGTCAAAAACAATAGTGGTCACAATGGTGGAATCGCAGCCAAATTGATTGCTCAGGGTCTGGGTGAAAATACCGGCCTGGTTGGGGTTGCAGGTAAACGACATCAGGCTGATGCTGTCGCTCGGCGACAGTGTTGTCGTGGTAATAACCACGCTGTCGCAACCCGACAGGTTTTGCAAAAGTTGCACCACCACTCCCGTATCGGCCGGATTGCAACTCAACAAGGCAATGGCAACAGAATCGGGCTGGCTGACCTGCACTGTAGCGCTGGCCGAGGCGGTACAGCCAAAGGCATTGGTCACCGTCACGGTGAAGGTGCTCGTGCTATCCGGCGTTACCGTAATGCTGGGCCCGCCGGTACTGGTGCTCCAGGCATAGGCTCCGCCGCCGCTGGCCGTCAGGATGGTTGTGTCGCCGGCACATAAACTGGTGTTGCCACTCAGCGCCACCACAGGCACCTGGTCCACGTCCACGAGCACAGACACGGCTGTTGCACAATTAAACGTATTGGTGATGATCACCACATAGGTCGTCGGCGTATCCGGGCTGACGGTAATGGTAGGCGTCAGGAGCCCGTTGTCCCATTCGTAACTCATTCCGCCCGATGCGGTGAGGATGGTGGTATCGCCGGCACAAAGCAGCAGGTCGCCGCTGATGCTGCCCACAGCAGCCGGGTTGACGGTTATGTTGAAACTCACCGGCGTACCGTTGCAGGAGCCAAGCGCGGGCGTTGCCGTGATGGTCGCTACTTGCGGCGTCGCCACATTGGCAGCCATAAAATTAAGGTTGCCGCTGCCGCTGGCTGGTAAGCCAATGGCGGGGTTGCTGTTGGTCCAACTGACCGTGGCGCCGGCGGATGTGCTGAACGGCAGGTTGACCGTTACATTGCCGCAGGCATTGATCGCATTGGGCACGGCTAGTGTAGGCGTTGGGCCCACCGTGATGGTAAACGTTTGCGCAGCGCCATTGCAACTGGCGCCGGAAGGAGTCACCACGATGGTAGCAGTGACCGGCGTGGCCACATTGGCAGCCGTAAAACTGATGTTTCCGGTGCCCGTAGCCGCCAAACCGATGGCCGGGTTGCTGTTGGTCCAGGTTAAGGTCGGGTTGCCGGTGCCGGTAAATACCACATTCACCAAATCGCCTACACAGGCCGTTTTGTTGCCGGGGTTGTTGACACTGGCGCCGGGGCTCACCGTAATGGTAAAAGTGACGGCTGTGCCGAAACAATTGTTGCCCAACGAGGGCGTCACCGTGATGGTCGCCACCTGAGTGACAGCCACATTGGCGGCCGTAAAATTCAAATCGCCGCTGCCGCTGGCCGCCAGGCCAATAGCCGGGTTGCTATTGGTCCAGGAAAAAATAGCCCCCGGACTCCCCGAAAAATCCACAAACACCTGTTCGCCGTTGCACACACTTTCGTCGCCCGGCTGTTCTACCATGGGTACGGGGTTGATGGTGATCGTAAACGAAACCGAGGTGCCGGTACAACCATTTGCCATGGGCGTCACCGTGATCGTCGCCGTTAGCGGCGTCACCACATCGGCAGCCACAAACGAAATGTCGCCCGAGCCGGAGCTGCCCAAGCCTATGGCAGCATTGTTGTTGGTCCAGGTAAACGTCGCGCCGGCAGAACCGGTAAACAACACATCAACCACTTCTCCGGAACAAGCGATTTGGCTGCCGGGGTTGCTGACGGTCGGGTTGGGAAATACAGTGATGGTAAACGTAACGGGCGTTCCGTTGCAATTGCCGGGCGCAGTTGGTGTCACGGTGATGGTGGCCGTTTGAATGGCCAGTACATTGGCGCTGATAAAATTCAAATCGCCGCTGCCGCTGGCCGGCAAGCCGATAGCCGGATTGCTGTTGGTCCAGGTGAAATTGGTGGCGTTGCCGTTGAAATCCACAAACACCGGCGTACCCCGGCAAACCGCCACGTTGGCAGGTTGATTCACCGTCGGCAAGGGATTTACCGTGATCGTAAACGACACGGATGCGCCCGTGCAAGTGCCCAGGGTCGGGGTGATGGTGATGGTGGCCACCTGCTGGGTAGCCACCGGCGCCCCGGTCAGGTTGATGTTGCCCGAGCCGCTGGCTGGCAAGCCAATGGCGGGGTTGCTGTTGGTCCAGTTGAGTGTGGCACCCGGTGTGCCAGACAAGTTGATCAACACCGACTGCCCCGCACAAATCGTCAGGTTGCCGGGCTGGTTGACACTCGGCGCCGGGCTGACCGTGATGGTAAAGGTCTGCGGCGTACCCGGGCAGCCGTTCTGCGTCGGCGTCACGGTAATGGTTGCCGTTTGGGTGACGGCTGAGTTGCTGCTGGTAAAATTGATGCTGCTGCCACTGCCCGATGCCGGCAGGCCGATGGCGGGGTTGCTGTTGGTCCAGGCATAGGTCGGGTTGCCGCTGCTGCTAAAACTGACGCTTACGTTTTGCCCGCCACACACCGCCTGATCTGCCGGGTCGTTCATCACCGGCACGGGATTGATGGTGATGGTGAAGGTTCGGGGTGTACCGTCGCAGGTGCCGAGTATGGGGGTCACCGTAATGGTGGCTACTTCCTGAGTGGTCACGTTGGCTGAGGTAAAACTGATGTTGCCGCTGCCCGAAGCGCCGAGGCCGATATTGGTGTTCGAGTTGGTCCAGTTGAACGTAGCCCCGGCCGTGCCGCTGAAATTGGCGTTGACCACAGCGCCGGCACATACTGTTATGTTGGCGGGCTGATTCACGTTGGCCGGCGGCGTCACGGTGATGGTGAAGGTAATGGGCAAACCTGCACACATGCCTTCGCTGGGGGTCACGGTGATGGTGGCCGTTTGGGTGTTGGCTACGTTGGCGGCGGTAAAACTGATGTTGCCGTTGCCGGCCGAAGGCAGACCAATGGCGGGGTTGCTGTTGGTCCAGGCATAGGTGGGCGTGGTCGTGCTGGTAAACGTAATCGACAACGGATCGCCGCCGCACACCGATTGGTTGCCCGGGTTGTCCATGACCGGGCCGGGATTGATAGTGATGCTAAAACTAACCGGCGTGCCCGGGCAGCCGGCCAGTATCGGCGTCACGGTAATATTGGCGACTTGCTGGGTGGCGGTGGTTGCCGCTGTAAAATTGATACTCCCGCTGCCACTGGCGGCCAGGCCGATGGCCGGGTTGTCGTTGGTCCAGTTGAAACCGGCGCCGGCAGTGCCGGAAAACGGCACTGAAACGGGCTGCCCGGAACAGGCACTGACGTTGGCTGGTTGATTGACGGTAGGCGTCGGGGTGACGGTGATGGTAAAGGTTTGCGGCGCGCCCGGACAGCCGTTTTCCGAAGGCGTCACCGTAATCGTACCGGTTTGGGTGCTGGCCGGGTTGTTGGTCGTAAAATTGATGTCGCCGCTACCACTGGCCGGCAGGCCAATGGCCGGATTGGTGTTGGTCCAGTTGTAGGTCACCGCGCCGCCGGTGCCGGTAAAAGCCACCGCTACCGGCGTGCCGCCGCAGACCGATTGGTTGGGTGGATCATCCACCGTGGGCGCCGGATTGACGGTGATCGTGAACATTACCGGCGTGCCGGGACAAGTACCGAGGTTGGGCGTGATCGTCACCGATCCGATTTGTTGGGCCGCGATATTGGCTGTGGTAAAATTGATGTTTCCACTGCCGCTGGCGCCCAGGCCAATGGCAGTGTTGTCGTTGGTCCAGTTGAACGTCGCGCCGGGCGTGCCGGTGATCGGCACGTTGACGGGTTGCCCTTCGCACACCGTTACATTGGCGGGGGTATTGACGCTGGGCCCGGGTGTAATGGTTACCGTAAACGGCTCCTGATCCGAGCATCCGCTGGGGCCAATGTGGTCGTAGGCGTACAAGGTGGTGGTCATGGTGATGACATCGCCCGGTAGGTATTGCGTGCCGGTGCCGTTGGGGCCAGTAAAATAGGCTGCGTTGGCCGTCAGGTTGGTGCCGGTGATCGGCGGCAAGGTGTAACTACCGCAGGTGCTCACATTGGCGATCGGGTTGATCATTGGAGGCATGGGCGCCATCGACGGGATGGGTGGCGCAGCGCAGCCGCCGTTGCCGTAGCCGTCGGAAAGCGGCAGGTAATAGGAGCCATTCATGCCAGAGGTGACGGCCAGGTCGTAGGTGATGGACTGGCTACAGCCGCCGGCAATCGAAAAATTGGTAGTCCGGGTGCCCGCCGCAATGCCGTTGGAAAACGCGCCGGCTGAACGCGCGCAGGAACTGGACACCACATACACGCATTGCCCCGCCCCGCACAGCGAACCGAAATTGTACAAGCCCCCCGTTGAGCCGGCGCTCATCTGCATCACCACAATGGAATTGGCCGGAATGTTCACGCCCGACCCGACCGCAATCAGGTTGCTACAGCCGGTAAACGCAGCCGTATTGCCGGTCGTGATCCCGCAAGGCGCGCCCGGGAGGTTGCCGTTGTTGGTGTTGATATCATTGTTGTTTGGCCCGATGATATTGTTTGACATATCATAGTCCAACTCGATACTGGCGGTATTGAACCCGCCGCCCGAATGAATGATGATAAATTCGTTAAACGACTCATTGCCGCAGGCGTCAATAAAAACGGCTTCCACCTGCGGGCACTGCGCCTGGAGGCGCTGTATCCAAAAGGTCGTGCAAACAAGCAAAAAAAGCAGGAAAAGGCGGCGGCGTTTCGTTCGTAGCATAGTGCAGAAAGAAAAAAAGAGAATGGGTTCCGTTGTTAGCGGCGGTTTGAAGCGTAGTCGCTGGACTACCATTCAAACGGCCTTTTAAACTCAGTACGGGGAACCGCAGAGGGGCGTCTGCCAGCGGATTAAGCGCAAATTGGAAAAAACTCAGGTGCAAAGTTCCGAATATGCGCTGAAATGGAACGTCAAAGATAGATCGACTTGTCTGCCCCAAACCATCTTAACAGGGTTAAATAATGATTTCTTTACCCACCAACCCCCGCCGCCGCTCCTGCACTTGCAATTTTATGACAAACAGCCCCTTGCAGCCTTGCCTGTAAATACCCTACTTTTGCCGCCATGATTCTTTTCGCTGTATTCCACCTGCACCACCATCCTTTGCCAGCCGGCAAGCGATGAGGTGTTGCATTTGGACTACTGCTCCATACCGCGAACCGGCTTGTCGATTGCTTCGACAAGCCGGTTTTGTTTTTTCTAACCACCAGCTCCCGCCTGCCACAGTCAGGCACCCTGCTTATGTTGCGAATCGCTATTCAAAAATCCGGGCGCTTGTTCGACGATTCCGTAGCCTTGCTGCGCGACGCCGGCATCACCTTCGGCAGCAGCCCCAACCGCCTGCGCAGCCCCGCCACCAATTTTCCCCTGGAAATCATTTTTCTGCGCGACGATGATATCCCCGAATACGTCGAAGGCGGTGTCGTCGACGCCGGCATCGTCGGTGAAAATGTGCTCCTGGAAAAAAGAAAAACCGTACAGGTCCTGGACCGGCTGGGCTTCGGCGCCTGCCGGATGAGCATTGCCCTGCCGAAAACTACACCCTACGCCGGCGTGCAAGACCTTAAAAACCTGCGTATTGCCACGTCCTATCGCGTTATTCTCGAAGATTTTTTACAACAAAAAAACATTCACGCCGAGGTCCACGAGATCAGCGGCGCGGTTGAACTAACGCCTTCCCTGGGCTTGGCCGATGCCATTTTCGATATCGTCAGCACGGGCAGCACCCTGCTGTCCAACGGCCTGCGCGAAGTAGAAACCGTGCTCCGCTCCGAAGCCCTGCTCATCGCCGGTCCGGTGTTGAGTGCCGAAAAACAAGACGTCCTCGACCGCTTGTTGTTCCGGATGCAAGCCAACCGCAACGCCAAAGGCCACCGCTACATCCTCCTGAATGCCCCCAACGACCGCCTCGACGAGATCGTGCGGCTCTTGCCCGGCATGAAAAGCCCGACGGTGTTGCCGCTCGTCACGCCGGGTTGGTGCAGCCTGCACAGTGTGGTCCGGGAAGAAGTGTTCTGGGACGTGCTCGAACAACTTAAAGCCGCCGGCGCCCAGGGTATTCTGGTAGCGCCCATCGAACGAATGATCCTTTGACCTATGCAAACCATCGTATTTCCTTCCCTTCCTGAGGCCGAAACCCTGCTGCGCCGCCCTTCCGGCGACCTGGCTCCGTACCGCGAAAAAGTAGCCGCTATGCTGGCAGCCATCCGGACGGAAGGCGACCGCGCCGTGCAGCGCTTCGCGCTCCAGTTCGACGGCTGCGCTCCTGCCTGGGCCGGCGATGCCGAATTTGACCAGGCGGAAATAAACCTGCCGGAAACCCTGAAAACCGCTATCCGGCAGGCCTATGCCAACATCCGCCGGTTCCACCAGGCACAAGCGGAAAAAATGCCGGTGGTGGAAACGATGCCGGGCGTGCGCTGCTGGCGGCGCAGCGTGCCGGTCGAGCGTGTCGGTTTGTACGTGCCCGGCGGCACAGCGCCTTTATTTTCTACTGTGCTCATGCTGGGCGTACCCGCACAACTGGCAGGTTGTCAGGAAATTATCCTGTGCACCCCCCCGCAGCGCGAGGGCCAGATACACCCTGCCATTTTGTTTGCCGCCCGGCTCTGTGGCATCCGGCAAGTGTACAAACTGGGTGGCGTGCAAGCCATTGGCGCCCTGGCCTATGGGACCGAATCGGTGCCCCGGGTCTGGAAGATTTTTGGCCCCGGCAATGCTTGGGTCACCGCCGCCAAACAACTTGTACAACTGGATGGCCTTGCCGTCGACCTGCCCGCCGGCCCCTCCGAACTTGCCGTGGTGGCCGATGCCGCAGCCGACCCACGCGTGGTGGCGGCCGACTTGCTCAGCCAAGCCGAGCACGGCGCCGATAGCCAGGTGCTGCTGCTGACCGATAGTGCCGCGCTCCTGGAAGCTGTAGCCGCTGAACTGCCCCGCCAACTCGCCGAACTGC
>JADLDL010000116.1 GCA_020846655.1 Saprospiraceae bacterium
AGGATGATTTCGAAATTACCCAGCGCGAAGGCGAACCCCTCACCTTTAATTTCAACAGCCTCATCGCTCCCCGCCTGAGCGACGACCTGGTCCGCGTCGCCATGCTCAACCTGGCCCAATCGGTGGCGATGGATTTTTATGCCCAACGCGCACAGATTTTGTTGAGCGAAATCCGGGGTTTTACCAATCAAATGGAAATGGAAGGCAACATCCGGATTAGCCGGAAAAACATGCTCCGGTTCATCGGCCGTACGCTGAACAACAAAAACAAGGTCATCGAAAATTTGTACGTGTTCGACGGCCCTGACCTGACTTGGGAAGATGAATACCTCGACCGCGTGCACCGCGGCTTGTCGCGCACCTTCGAGTTGTCTACCCGCTTTAAAGAAATCGAATATACCTTCAAAATCATCGACGACAACCTCTCCGTATTCCGCGAACTCTTCCTCCACCGCGAAAGCAGCAAACTGGAGTGGATCATCATCGCCCTGATTTGTATCGAGGTCTTCGACCTGATTATTTCCAAGATTTTCTGAACAAGTTTTTATTTGAACCACTAAGGTCACTTAGAACACTAAGAAATACTAAGTGCTCTAAGTGACCTTAGTGGTTCAAAAAACTACCGGATAAACACGATCTCACCCGGCGTCACCCCGCAAGGGAACGCACCGACCCGGGTCCCATCCGGCTGATACATCACCACTTCGCCGGCCGAATTGAAGTCTTTGGCATCGCCGCAAAACAGATATCCGGTTTCCGGGTGGCAGCCCAGTCCCCAGGCGGCCTGGCTTGCCAAAACCCGTAAGCCGCTGGCTTCCAACACATAAATATTGCCGCCGGCCGCAAAATACAAGGCTTGTTTGCCGGGCGAAGCAACCAGGTCGTTGCCGTAGGCTTCGGTCAGTGTTCCCCCGCCGGCCGACAAAGGCCCCACCCAGCCTTGCGGCGTCGCATCCAGGTAACTGCCCTGGCAATGCACATAGGTGGTGCTGGTGCCCGAAAACTTGGCTATGGCTGCCGAACCCGGGTTTTTGCCCGGCACGGCGATACGGTCCAGTTCGGCAGTACCGGCCGCATTCAGGATCGATACGGTTGAATCGACGCCAAAACCGCCGGAATTCGGCACCACCACGGTGTCGTCCGCTTGGCGGATCATCTTGTCCGGCCCTTTGCCGGTTGGAATCAGTTGGAGAATTTGCCCGGTGTTCAGGTCCACCCTGGCCACACTGCCGTCGAGCCCGCCGGCGCCCCATTGGCTGATGAGCGCGGTGTTGGCGTCGAGCGGGAGTATAAAGCGGGGGAGCAGCAGTCCGCCGATCGTATCCAGGTACTCGAAGGTGAGGGCGTCCACCACATACACTTTGTTGGCGCCGCTGGCCACGATGTAGGCTTTGCCGTTGTGCAGCGTGAGCGATTGGACCAGCGAGCCGAGGGCTGCGCCGCCATTGGCCAGGCCAAAAACGTCCTGCACGGTTTCGCCGGTAGCCGGGTTGTGCCAGGTGATGGTGCCGGTGCCGCCGAAAGTGCCTTCGTTGACCACAAATACGCCTTCGCTGTAGTGCCCGGCGGTGCCGGGATCTTCTTTGCTGCAGCCGATGGCCAGCAAGAGCAGGCCTGCAAAAAACAATTGGAAAAGGTGTTTGACTTTCATTTTTTTAAAATAAAAGGTTGAAAATGAAAGGCAAACGGGAGAAAAAGGAAGACGGCAGGAACGCATCGGGCGCTCTGGCGACAGAGCAACCAGGCCACAGACCTGCTGCCAACCGGCTTTCGCCCGAAGCCCGGTTAACGATGTGGCTGTTGGCAGGTCTTCTGGCTCGTTTCCAGCAAAACGCCTTCCCCTCCCTTGCGGGAAAGTGGCTTGTTGTTGTGCTGTGGCCTTGCCACAAAGGCAAAACCTGAAACTTACAGCAGCGGGGACTGCCCCGGATTTGCACCGGTGTTCCCTTTTCATTCGGCCCGGGTGAGCGGGCCAAAACCAAAAACCGCGACAAAAATAGTAAATCCTACCCAAGCAGGCGCTGCGCTTGCAACACGTGCCGCCGGCTGTGGGTGACCAGAAATTCCAGCAAGTTGGCCAGCGAATAGCGGCCGACCCAGGCATGCGCTTTTTTCACGGAAGCCCGGTTGATGTCTACTTCACGGGCAGCCTGTAGCACCCGAAGCAGCCGTTCGCTGTTGATAATGAAAGACTTGATGATCTCGTTGCCCACCGGACGGCGGCTGAAATTGTAGGCTTTGGCGGCTTTGTAGGCCTTTCCGTTTGCTGGATCTGCCCGGCGAATAGCCCGCTGGCCCCGGCCCTTGTATCGCACCATGCCGCCGGGCGCCCAGCGGCGGGCTTTGGCTTTGTGGATGGCCAGTTCCATTTTAGGCAGGTAATCCAGGGCAAACTGGTTGAGGTGGGCAAAACATTCCAGAATATTCCAGGATTCGGCCTGGCGCCGGTACTGCACTACAGTCGGCTCCTGGGACATAAACTGGGCGCGGACCTCCACCAACAATGCGCGCATTTCGGTCTCCAGGTGGTTAAGCAACTCTTCTTGCGTCATGAACGATTACCAAGGGCGTGAACAAACGGCGGCAAAGGTAATCTGCCCAAGGCAGGAAAATTCTATTTTTTTCCGACCTTTGCGGCCCTTTCCGGCGCCGCTGTCTGGCCTGCCCGGGATCAATATTTCTTACATGAAGACGAAAACAATTCGCAAAGATAAAATCAACGTGGTCACCCTGGGGTGTTCCAAAAACCTGGTCGACAGCGAAAACCTGATCACCCAGTTGCGGGGCAACGACTACGAAGTCACCCACGAACGCGACGACTCGGCGGCCAACATTGTGATTATCAATACCTGTGGCTTTATCGACCTGGCCAAGCAGGAGAGTATCGACACCATTGTGGAGCACGCCTCCCTGAAAAGCGCCGGCGTTATCGACAAACTCTACGTCACAGGCTGCCTTTCGCAGCGCTACAAGGAGGATTTGGAGCAGGAAATTCCGGAGGTCGACGCCTATTTCGGTACCCTTGAACTGCCGGCCCTGCTGGCGCGCCTCGATGCCGATTATAAGTACGAACTGTTAGGCGAGCGCCAGATCACGACCCTCCCGCACTATGCCTACCTCAAAATTTCGGAAGGCTGCAACCGGACCTGCTCGTTTTGCGCCATTCCGCTCATGCGCGGGCAGCACATCAGCCGTCCTGTTGAAGAACTGGTGACCGAAGCCCGCA
Source organism: Saprospiraceae bacterium (assembly GCA_020846655.1). Lineage (GTDB taxonomy): Bacteria > Bacteroidota > Bacteroidia > Chitinophagales > Saprospiraceae > M3007. The sequence goes on from JADLDL010000116.1 coordinate 3,227, forward strand.
ACCTGGCCCGCCGGGGCGTGAAAGAACTCATGCTGATTGCCCAGGAACTGACCTACTACGGCCTCGATTTGTACAAAAAACGCGAGTTGCCTCGGCTCCTGCACGCCTTGGCCGATGTGGAGGGCATCGAATGGATTCGCCTGCACTACGCATACCCCAGCAAATTCCCCCTGGAGATCCTGGATGTGATGGCCGAACGGCCGGAAATCTGCAATTACCTGGACATGCCCCTCCAGCACGCCAGCGACCCCGTTCTGGAGGCCATGCGCCGGCAAATCACCCGCGACGAAACCCGCCAGTTGCTGGAACAAATCCGCTCAAAAGTGCCCGGTATTGCGCTGCGCACCACTTTCCTGGTGGGGCACCCCGGCGAATCGGAGCGCGATTTCGATACCTTGCTCGATTTTGTGCAGGAGCAACGTTTCGAACGCGTTGGTGTATTCCAGTACTCGCACGAAGAAAGCACCCGGGCCTATGATATGCCCGACGACATACCCGCCGAGATCAAAGCCGAACGCGCCCAACGCCTGATGGATGCGCAACAGGAAATTTCCCTGCAAAAGAACGAAGCCAAAATCGGCAAAATCTTCAAAACCATTTTCGACCGGAAAGAAGGCAAATATTTCATCGGTCGTACCGAAGCCGACTCCCCCGAAGTGGACAACGAAGTGCTGGTCGAAGCAAAGAAAAACTACATCCGCCTCGGCGATTTTGCCCAAATCCGCATCACCGGCGCCGAAGAATTCGACCTGTACGGAGAAGCGATTAATTAGTTAATGTGGTCAATGTAGCCAATGAGGCCAATGTGAAAAAATTTTAAAATTATTTAATTCATCACATTGGCCACATTGACCACATTGGCCACATTTAGTAATTGGCCACATTTAATTAATCGCTTTTCCTTCGCTGAGGGTTTTGATCAGGCTTTCCAGATTTTTTTTGTTGAGATCGTCAGGCGCCTGGCCGAGGGCGATTTTGGCGTGTTCGAGCGCTTTCTTTTGGTCGCCGAGGGCGGAGTATCCTCGGGCCAGGCCGACGTGGGTGGGCCAGGTGTCGCCGTTTTGTTTGTAGTTTGCTTGAAAAACTTCCATGGCTTTGGCCGGTTTTTTGTCGGCGATCAGTTGTCGGCCGTATCCGTGTAGTTCAAAAATAGTGGCTTTGCTGATGGCTTTTTGCATGGCGGCTTCGGCCTCTGCGGGGCGGTTGAGTTTGGTCAGGATATCCGCCTTGGTTTGGTAATTGGTAAAGGTTTCTGTGCCGAAAAAAGAGCCCAGCGAATTGTCGGCCCAGCTGAGGGCTTCCTCCAGGTTGATGTTTTTCTGGAGGCAGAAATTGGCGGCTTGTTGCCAGTTGCTGCCGACAAAACCCGCCGTACTTTCCAGGTCGCGGCGCATGGCGGACACCACGGTGTTGTTCAGGTCGACCGATACCCGGAATGGGATCCGCCAGTGTTCCCAAGCCAGGGCCACGATGGCGCTGTTTTCGGTGGGATCTGAGAATTCATACCCGAGCCATTCGCGGCTGGTCGGCATGTTTTTTTGCTGGCGTACGGTGACGCGAAGCGCATCGTCTTGCGGTTTGTAGAAAAAACTGCCCCAGGCGGTGCTGCTTTTGGAAAAAATGAGGGTGCAGGAATCCGGGTACACGGCGATAAAGAAGCCGTATTTCCCCTTGGCCAGCGGTTTGCCTTCCACTTGAACATCCGTGCTGAACGAGATCGTCGTGTTTTCGTTGGCGCCGGCCCGCCAGGGCGATTCCTTGGCTGTGCCGAAGCCCAGGTTCTGGAATCCGTAGTGTGCGACAGGGGTTCCCCAAACTTTCCCTTCCCGGCCTTTCACGCCCGGGGCATTCCAGCGTATTTCGATGTCGGTGATGCCAACACGTTGCAGGATACCACAGGTTTGGTTGCCGCCGCCGGTGGGTTGGGTGAGGTTTTGGGCAGATACCCAGAGGGCTGCGCACAGGAACAAGGCGCAGAGTTGCAGTTTTTTCATAACTTCAAATTTTAAGTGTGTAGAAACGGAACCTTAATTTGAAGCGATGTTGCAGGAAAGGCTGAGAAAATTAGCCTAATCCGCCGGGTATCTGCCTAAACAACCAACACAAAGACCTATTCCAACGTGAACAAATAGAAGCGTTCGACCTCCGTGCCGTGGTTGTCCACCGCCCAAAACCGGAACTCCAGTTTGTCGCCCGGCAACAAACCACCCGCCCAAGGCAGGGTAAGTTTGCTGATGGCAACTGTGCCGGCAAAGGACAGGCCATTGGAACGCAGGCCCTGATCGGAGTCCAGCACGCCCACATATTGCCCGTTGGCGCTGTAGGAAAATTCCCATTGGGTAATGTATTGGTCGTCGTTGTCGGGGTCGGTGGTATTGACCTGCACATCAAAGTCCAACTC
>JADLDL010000117.1 GCA_020846655.1 Saprospiraceae bacterium
AAACTGCTTTTTATATTGACTTTAGGTTTGTCGTTTGCCGCCGCTGTCTCGGCGCAGACAGTGGACAGCCTGTGGCAAGGCTGGCTTTCGCCGTTTGTTCAAACCGGCGGGACGGCTCCGAATTTTACGTTTCAGGGGCTGTTCAACTCAAACACCGGTTTTGCGGGCAGCCAGATTTCCCAGGCGCAACACCCGAGGCTGATCGTGTTTTCCAGCAACCAGTGCTACGAACTACCGATCGATACCATCACCAGTGCCGGTAGTATCATCGCCGGCCGGGCGGTCGATCCTTCCGGGCAATTGTCGGCACTACCCAGCGGCATGGCGGCGATTTACCACCCGAGTGCCATGCATCGGGTTGGGCCCTTCATTTCAGGGCTGTCGGCTTCGTTGCAGGGTTGTCTGCAGACTTTCACCAACCTGAAAATAGACTCGCTGGAAACCACCATTCAAACGGATGCGACCTTGTCTGGAAATGGAACGGCGGAAACGGCGCTCAAAATGGCTCAACAGGGTGCGACACTAGGCCAGGTGCTCAAGTGGAACGGCACGACCTGGGTGCCCGCCAACGATGACGGCGGCGCCGTCATCTACGAAGCCTTTGCATCGGTGAGTGGCAATACCATCAGCCCAAGCATCTCGCTGCCAGTCACTGAGCGGGATTGGCGAATCAACCTCTACCGCACCGGTGTGCGCATGACCTACGGGCTCGATTTTATCATTGCTGGCGATGATATTGTCTTGACCGTCCCCGGTCAGGACGAAGCATTTTTTCTACTCGTCAAATAGCCCAGGAAATAAACCCCCAAAGACGCTTTAAACCCAATCCGCCATGAAAAAGGCACTTTTATTCTTGCTTTTCGCTTTGCCCGCCATTTTAGTCACGGCCCAAAGCACCAAAATTGACGCCACGGTGCTGTTGCGCGCCTCGGGCACCAACAGCCGATTCCTGGTCACCGACGGCAGCGGCACTGTCACTTGGGTGCAAGGCAGCAGCCTGCTTACCGCCGGCACGGGCATCAGCATCAGCGGCAACACCATCACCAACAGCGCGCCCGACCAAACGGTGTCGCTGACCGGTGCGGGCGCTACTGCCGTGACGGGCACGTACCCCAGTTTTACCATCACCACCAACGCCCTGGCCACTATCCAGGACGAAGGCAGCGGACTCACCCAGCGCGCCACCCTCAATGTCATCGGGGGCGCGGTAAGTGCCGCCGACAATGCCGGCTCCTCGCGCACCGACGTGTCCTTCGACGCCGAGGTAAACGGGATTGCGGCGCTTTCCGGCACCGGCCTGGTCGTGCAAACGGGGGCAGGTACGTTTACCAACCGCTCTATCGCCACTGCTGCCTCCGACGCTGGCCTGAGTTTTGGCCTGGGCAATGCCGATGGGGTAGGCGGCAACCCGACCCTGTCCATTTCCACCGGGCAGTACGTCTGGAAACAATCGGTGCGGGTGGCCACCACCGCCAACATTACCCTGAGCGGCAACCAAACCATCGACGGGGTGAGCACCACAACCGGCGACCGGGTGCTGGTCAAATCCCAAACCACGGCTTCAGAAAACGGCGTGTACAGCACCGGCACGGGCGCCTGGACGCGCTCCACCGACTTCGACGCCTCCACCGAAATGCCCAACGGCGGCGCTTTTTTCGTGGAAGAAGGCACGGCCAACAGCGAAAGTATGTGGATGCTGAGCACCGACGGCTCGATCACGGTGGGCACCACGACCCTGACGTTTCAGCGCATTGGCCGGGCGAACCAGGCTACCGCCGGTAGTTACGGCAGCGCCACGCAAATCCCGGTATTTACCTTGAACAGCGACGGTACCATCAGCGGCGTCACCAACACCACCCTGACCGAAAGCCAAACCCTGACAGCCGGCGACGGCTCGGGCTCGGACCGCACCCTGAACCTCACGGGTGGCAGCAGCGTGACGCTTGCCCAAGGTTCCGGCATCAGCCTCACCCGCAGTGGAAACACGATCACCATAGCGGCCAGTGCGTCAGCGCCTACGGTCACGATCCAGCGTTTCGAGGACGTACCTGTTTCTAGCACAACGACCACCACGGTATCCGGCTTTACGCCGCTGACCACTGACACGGAAGTGTTCCTCGACGGGGTGATGATGGACTGGGGCGCCGGCGAGGACATCACCTTATCCGGTCAGGTTATCACGTTTTCTCGCACGGTGTCCACCGGACAGAAAATCCTGGTGAAAAAAATCACCGTCAACTAAGCCCATTCCCAAAATGAAACTCCTCATTCCCTTTTTACTGCTTTCCCTGTTTGCCAACGCCCAAGCCGGCAGCGATTACAAAATCGAAAAACGCGACAGCGTCGGTTTTGTCCTGCTTCAAAACGGCATAACCGTGCCCTTCGATACCGCCCAGGTACAAACGAACCTGCTACAAAAAACGGAGGAAGTCGGTGTCATCGAAACGGAAATCGGCCTGCTGGAACGGCTGGTGATGCTGCGCCGCCAGTTGGCCGTGGCTCGCGAAGAAAAACGAACCTTGAACGATATCCTGGAAAAAGCCCGTCAATGTACCGAAATAACCCTATCCAAAAATTAGCGCTGACGCTGCTGCTCCTCGGGGCAGGGGCTTTGGCCGTTTGGGGGCAATCGACGCGTGTCGATGCCGCCAGCCTGGTGCGTCCGGCTGGCAGTGCGGGTAATGTTCAGTACAACAACACATCCGGTATCGGCGGATCGCCCAACCTGCATTGGGATAATTCCAACGCCGGTTTGCTGATCGGGCAGCCTTCGTCCGGCACAGCCCGGCTTATTGTGAAGGGCAGCAACACCAACAATACCACCTTTGCATTTCAGGGTTTTGACAGCGGCGATGCGGAGCGCAGCCGGATCACCAACGGCGGGTATTTCCAGGGGGCAGGGATCAGTCGAATCGGGTTTGATTATAGTGCTGCTTTTGTGGTGGATGCCCGCTTGTATCAACCCACGTCAGTCGTTTCCACCGCTACGTCGGGCTCTACGGCCCTGGTGTCACTGGCCGGCGGCTTTGCGCCTACGAGCGGAAATGCCGTTATGAACCTGGTGGAAGTGGTTGGTACCGTCAACCAGACGGGCGGCGCCAACGGCAAAACCCGAATGCTGTACCTGGCGGCCAATGCGCTCAGTGCTGCGAACCTGTACGGCCTGGAAACGGTCGGTGGATTCAACCTGATCGGCAACGGCTCCGTGCCGGCAGAGGTGATGCCCCGGCTGGCGGTCGTCGGCCTGGGCAATACCGCCGGCACCAACGCTTTTTGCGTGTACAACACCAGCAGTCACATCGGCTTGAGCGTGCGCGACGACGGCCATGTGGGCATTGGCAATGCCGCACCGGCCTATCCACTGGATGTGTCCGGCAACAGCGGCATTCGTCTGCCCTTGGGCACCACGTCCCAGCGACCGGCCGGCACGCCCGCCGGTGTGCTCCGCTACAATGCATCGGACCAGGTGTTTGAGGGGGCCAATGGCAGCGCCTGGGTATCCCTTGGCGCCGCAGCCAGCAACTACACCGAGGAGATTTCCCCCAGCCAGATTACGGCCGACCAGCACGATTTCAGCCCGCCAGGCTTGTCGACCGCCGCTATCCTGCGCCTGTATTCGGATGGAACGTTCCGCAAAATCACCGGCCTGGCCGGCGGAGCCAGCAAGCGGCGGATCCTGATCCTGAACACCGGCGACTATACCCTGATGTTTAAACATGAATCCACCGCATCGGCTGCTGCCAACCGGTTTGATTTTGACGCCGACGACTTGTTTGTTTTTCCCAAAGAAGCCGTCGAATTCTACTACGATAACACGGCCAGCCGTTGGCGTTGCCTGTCTAAGCCCGGCTCCGGCGACAACCTGGATTATGTCACCACCGGTTGTTTCCGGCACGGTGTAGCCGGCAGCACCGGCAGCAGCATCACGCAGGGCGATTTTTACGTCAAAGCCAACAGCGGCGGCACGGGCTCGGGCACCGGCACAACACCGTTTGCCGCCAGCGGCATGACCACCGGCACCTCCGCTACCGGAAACGGCAGTATCGGCGCTACCTCCCAGTACGTGCGGCCCACGGCATTCACCTACCTGACTTGCAGTTACAGCACATACGTGGATGCCTTGTCCGACGGCACCAATACCTACACTACCCGGATCGGTTGGCTGAATACCGCCATTCCCAGCGGAGAACCCACACATGGGGTGTATTTCCGCTATACCGATGGGGTGAATGCCGGCAACTACCAGTTTGTGGCTCGTTCCGGCGGCACCGAAACCCTCATCAACACCGGCACGGCGCCGACGACCAGCAGCGCCTCGCCGCAGTCGCTAAAGGTAGTGATTGATCCCAGCGGCGCCCAGGTCGAAGGATTTATCGACGGGCAAAGTGTGGGTGTGATCACAACCAATATTCCTACTTCGACGAACCTGGGGCATTACGCCCAAATTCAAAAAACTGCCGGCACGACCACCCGGACCTTGTACCTGAGCGGCGCAAATTTCAGGGTAGTGACCAATACGCGGCGATAAAAAAAGTTGCGCTGGGCAGCACAATGCGCCATGCGAACCTAAATCGTAAACCATTTACCATAAAAACACCCAAAATGAAGCCTTTCCGCAAAATCCTCAAGAGTACCCTTTGCCTGGCCGCCCTGAGCGTCCTCAGCCTTTGCAGCGTCTACGCCGGTCCGGACAGCCTTGGCGCCGCCATCGACAGCCTCGGCCTGGTCAATTACAGCGATCCGGCCTCTTTCGTGAGCCCGGCGGCCACCAACAGCGTGGAGGTGGCCATCACCATCCTGCTCGGCTTGTTTGCCGGCGCCATTCCCGGGCTCCGGCGCATTCCCAAAACCTTCGTTCGGACTGGGGCGGCCGCCCTGCTGGTAGCCGGCGGTGCGGCTACGTTCAAACTCGGGTTTTTGACCCCGGAGAGTTTTGAGTACGTGATCCGGCAGGTCCTGCCCAATTTCGCGTACGCCGGATTGATTTACAATATCCTGAAATTCGGGTTGCCTCTGGCCGGGAAAATTTGGGGCAAGGACTGGTCCTTTTTCCAAAGTATAAAACCCGGATAACCCGGCACGATAGTTTACCCTCAAAAAAACAACATCATGGCTTGTCCAAACGGCTATATCGAACTAAACGGCGACTGTGTGTATGCCTTCGGCAATGCGTCGGGGGTGGGGCCGGATGGCACGCCGCTGCCGGCCTCCCCGTCCGGCGGTTTTTGGGATTGGGTCAACAAAAACCTGCCGGATATCCTGGAAACCGCCGGTTCGGTCTGGAAAAATTCGCAACAAAACAAGGGCCCGGCCGGCACCCCGGCTGCCCCGCCGCCGCCTGAACCAGCGCCCCGCAACCCACTGCCCGTTTGGGTTTGGATAGGTTTGGCGGCCTTGGTGGTGTTGGTGGTGCTGCTGCTGTTCCGAAGAAAAAACTAAACCTGTTTTACCCCCGTAGTTAAACCCTAAACAACAACATGTGTACGTGTCAGGAAAAACAAAACAAAGCCTGCGCTTGCTGGAAAAAATGGGTGCTTCTGGGCCTTGGCCTGCTGGCCCTCGCCGGAGCCCTGTATTGGTACCTGAAAAAACGGCTGCCGGCCGCCTGAACCCTTCAACCCTTCGTCTGAAATCATGGCCAAATGCGGACACGAGGTTTGTCCGGATGACAACTGCGCTTGGAAACATCCGTTCAACCAGCAACGGCGCGAGGCCTGTCGCCGGGTGCAGCACTGTTTTGAGGACCGTTGCAGCAGCCTGAAAGCCCTCGGGCCTTCGGGGTTTCTGTTGTACGACGCCTGCCTGGGGCATTGCCACCGCGCCGAAACGGATCCGCAAAATCCGCGCAGTTACCCCATGGTGGAGGCGTATTTGTGCCAGAATTTCGACCCCGTGGCGCTGGTGGACTATTTTGGAATCCAGGTCTGTGGGGTAGGGGAGGGGGCATCCCAAACCGGGCAAGCGAAAGCCGCAGCGGCGCAAGCCCAGGCACAACGGCGCCGGACGCTGTGGTTGATGGCCCTGGTTATTGTTATGCTACTGATTGTCTTGCTATGGAAACACAAAAACCGGTAACCCAAAACACAGCGACGGTGGACTGGCTGCCCTCGCTGTTTCAAGCCATCGGCAGCGTGTTCGACACCGTTTTGAGCGCGCTGGAACCTAGTGTGTTGTCGGCCCAGGCCTATTTCCAGCAAGTGCTCCAGGCGCAATCGAAACTACAGGACCCGCTGGCGCAGTACAACGAACAGCAGCAACGCACCGACACGATTTTGATCTATGCAGGAGCCGGCATCATTGTCCTCCTGTTGATCGCCATCCTTTTAAAAAAGCAGGCATGAAAAACATTCGCGACATCGTACTGATCGCGGCAGTGGTGATCGGGTTGCTGCTGCTGCTGGTGTTTCTTTTTCGCCGGGACAAAGCCGCAGCGGACGCCACGCAGCAGCCAGGCCAGTCGCCGGGCGGCGATCCGCCAAGGGTTCCGTTTCCGTGCCAGAACATCCCCGATCATTTGCCACGTTTTCAGACCGCCAGCACCCCTTCGGCGGCCAAAACCTTCCTCGGGGTGCCGGATGCCGACTGGACGGCGGATGTTGAGGCCCGGCTGCGCGGTTTTTTTCTGGCCCTGGACGTGGAGCCCTCTGATTTTACCATGAAATATTTTGGCGCCCCGCTGATTTGGCAATACCTGAACAGTCCGGAAGGGCAATTGTCCGACCTGTTGGTACTCAAAGGCGTCAAGCGCTGCGGCGCCATCGTGCAGACCCCGTCGACGGACCTGCCCAAACCGCCGTTTTGCATCAACCCCAGTGTCCGGTTCGACGACAAGTGGAGTTTTGATTGGTATTTCGATGCCGCAGGCACACGCCAGGCCTACGCCTTTGAGGACACCGAACTCGATCAGTACCTGTGGGACATCAAGAACCACTGGGGCTATTCGGACCTGTATCCGTACAGCGAGGGGCTGGCTGCCCGTATCCTGGGCTTTTTCAAGGCCGCCAACCTCAAGCCTGATTGGGGTGTAAATTTTGCGGCGTCCAAGAGCCGGCCACCGGAATTGGGTGGCGAGCGGATCATCACGGCGTACCTCAATTCCGGGTACGGCGGTTTGCCACACCAACTCGTTCAACAAGGTAGTATGCGCTGCGATACGGCCACCAAGTTTATCCAATACCTATGAAAACAATAGATTTTCAGGAAATCCTCGATGCACAAGCCGCCGGTCAACAAGTGTTGTGCATCGATGTGCGCGAAGCCTACCGCCGGGCTAGTCTGGATGCCGGCGGCTGGAAAATTCCGTACAACCGGTTGGGGCGTCAGGTTGAGCTGTTGGCGCCGTACCGGGACTGGCTCACGGTAATTTGTTGTCTGCGGCCCACGGGAAGCCAGCGTACAGCCCTTGCGGTTGAAATCCTTCAGAAGCAGGGGTTTGCCGATGTGCGGGAATTGAAAAACGGCTTGTACCAGGGCTGGATCCAACAAGTAGGGCGACAGGTGAAACTGCCGGCGCCGGCACAACGCGTAGAGATATGATTCCCTTGCTGTTTTTGAATCCGAGGTGGGTGAGGGAGAATCCGGGGGCAGCACTGCTGCTGGGGGTGATTTTTATTGGATTGAGTTTGGCCCTGGTGGATTGGTGGCGAGGGCGGCAAAAAATTGTGCACCGATAAGTGGGTGAATCACCGGAACAATTCATGCCCAATCCTGGTTTTCAGAAGAAAATTGCCTGACGGAAGCCTAAATTTTAAAATACCCTGTATTTTTGTAAAAAAACGGCCATGACCGATTTGTCCAACCGCTTCACCAAAGCACAATTAGAGTTGTTAAAGATGTTCTCCCGCGACATACCGGAAGAGCAATGGGTAGAGCTGCGCCGCCTCATCTTTCAATATTTTATGCAAAAATCTGTGGAGGCCGCAGACAAGGCTACGGAAAGTTGGACCCAGGAAGATTTTGACCGGCTTTTGCATACCCACTACCGCACTCCATACAATCCAGCGAACTGATGGTACGTGTCGTACTCGATACCAATGTTCTGTTGGTCTCTATCTCTCCGAAAGCGCCAAATCACTGGATCATCAGGCATTTTCTGAATGAGGACTTTATTCTTTGCGTAACGACCGATATTCTCCTGGAATACGAAGAAGTCATTACACTGCACATGGGCGCCCTGACTGCGACAAATTTCATGGAAGCGCTGGAAAACGCCCCGCATGTTGAGCTCATCACCCGGTATTTCAAATGGGGACTTATCGAAGCCGATCCTGACGACAATAAATTCGTGGATTGTGCTATTGCCGGAAATGCGCGGTTTATTGTCAGTGAAGACCGGCATTTCCGGGTATTGAAACAAGTCGAATATCCCAAAGTAGAAGTTATTGGTATCGAGGAGTTTAGAAAGGAACTGAAAGTCAATTAGCCAGCCGTCCAAGCCACGACAAAATAGGCCGTCCCACGTTGCTACGTGTGGGACGGCCTTTTTTGTCGTGCCCGCTACACACCCACACAAAATCCTTTTAAAATCCTTGCGCATTAAATAAATATACGCCATATTTGCAACAATAAATCAGTCTTTATAAAAACACTACCGGCGCAGGGCGCCCAAAGGCCACGAGCCCATCAAGCCCCCTTAAAGCAACTTCCAGCCTTTCGCCCTGCCCGGCTTTGTTTTTCAGAAAAAGCGCACTAGATGACCAAACAATACGGTTTTACGCTAATCGCACCGGCCGAATTCGAAACCTGGCTTGCCGCACAAAGTGTTGCCCGGACGGTATTTACCTTGCAATTGCATCACACCTACGTCCCAAACTATGCCGGCTTCAACGGCAAAAACCATTTCGCGCTGCAAAAGGGAATGCAGAATTTTCATACCCTGATGAACGGCTGGCAAGACATCGGCCAGCATTTCAGCATTTTTCCCGACGGTATGATCGTCACCGGCAGGAACCTGGAATCTTCCCCGGCTTGCATCTTCGGATTCAATGCACATTCCATCTGCATCGAGAACATCGGCAATTTTGATATTGGCGGCGATGATATGCGAGCGGAGCAGCGCGAGGCCATTTTACAGGTAACGGCGGCGTTGTGCCGGCGTTTCCGAATCCCGGTCAATTCCAGCCAGGTCGTGTATCACCACTGGTTTGACCTGAAGACCGGCCAACGCACCAACGGCGCCGGCATGACCAAATCCTGTCCGGGCTCGAATTTTTTTGGCGGCAACACTGTCGAAGCGGCGGAAACGAATTTCCTACCGCGGGTTCGGGCCATCCTTGACCAGCAGCCCGATCAGTCACCGCTATCCGTCGCCTACTATGCTACCGTGACCACGAATAACCTCAACATCCGTGACAAACCGGATGTATCCGGTCGCCGGATAAATGTCACGTCCACCGGAGCCGTCCTGCGGGTGTACGAGGAAAAGAATAACTGGTGC
>JADLDL010000118.1 GCA_020846655.1 Saprospiraceae bacterium
GAAGGTGTCGAGCAGCGCGCCGGCCGGGCTGATTTTATCGATCCGCAGCGGGTTCGGTCCCATCGAGTTTTTGGTTTCGGAAAAAAAGGCGAAAGTGTTCCCGGCCGCATTCGTATCAAATACGTTTCCGGAAAAATGCGGGAACAAGCGGGCATCCAAGGGGCCATATTTCCATACCTGGTTGCCATTGTGGTCGAAGCGCAACAAGTGTTCCCAATTGATGGTATCCGGGGAGAGATAATAACCCCAGTTGTTGAACACACAACCGCCGTCGGCGGTCGGCACCAGGCTGTTGGGCAGCACATAAGTGACGGCATAATTGTACCAGCCTTTCCACAGCAGGTTGCCATCCGGGGCGTATTTGAACACAAAACCCGTGTCCGGAAGGTTGTTGGGCAAGGGTGCGGCGGCGCCCCGCACAAAGAGTTCGCCGGCATCGTTGCCACGGGCCACGATGACCTGGGCGCTATAGTAGCCGCTGAGCGTTTGGATATTTTCCCACACGACCGCGCCTGCCGGATCGTAGCGCCGTACGACCACCCGGTTGCTGTCGCTCGTAGCCTGCATATAGCCGCCGGCCGGCAGCAGGTACAAGCCCTCGTAGTAGGGGCTGGAAACATACGGGGTGTACAGGATGCTGTCGCTCAGTGGCAAGCCTTGTGCGTCGGCGTGCAGCCAGTGCAATTGCACGTCGACGCCAAAGTCGGGGTAGGAAACCGCCGTGAGCTGAAAACTGCCGTCGGCCTGTGGGAATACCGATTGGCTGCCGCCCTGGCCCCAGGTAAAAAACGGGTACTGCCGGATAAAACCCTGCGCCCGGCTTTGGAGGGCCGTCAGGCACAGCAGTACGCCAGTAAGGAGAAGTAGTCTTGTGTGTAGTTGCCGGGTGCTCATGGTTGATATTTTTTGACAAAAATGGGGGAAAGCGCCATAGCATTTCTGCTACACTTTTATATTTGAATCAAAAAACAAAACATGCAGGACACTTTGGCCTTTTCGCTGTTTTCTTCTCTACAATCAAAAGAAGTTGTCCGTTTTGGCAAGTTTTTAAACTCTCCGTATTTTAATCGGCGCAAAGATGTACTCGATTTGTATTCTATTTTTACCCATCAATCAAAAAAAGGCACCTGGGACCTGGAGCGCGAAAAACTATGGCATCTGCTGTTTCCCGACCAAAAGTACGAACGAACGGCCCTGAACTACCTGCTCAACTTCTTTGCCGAGCGTCTGGAGCAGTTTTTGGCCTTCGAGGAATTTCTGGCCGATCATTTTCAAAACCACCTGTTGCGCTGCCGCGCCTTCCGCCGGCGGGGCTTGCTGGGGCATTTTGACGCCAATGCCCGCGAACTGGCCCAACGCCACCAGGCGGCGCCCTACCGCAACGCCGGCTGGTGGTTGTTTGAGTACCAGTTGCAAAACGAAATCTTCGCCCGGCAGGCCGCCCGGCGGCGCGGTGGCGGCACCAACCTGGCGCAGACTACCGAAGCGCTGGCCAATTTTTTTCTGCTGGAAAACATCCGCTGGGCTGCCACCTCGCGGGCGCAGGCCTCCCTGTCGCGTGAAGCGCCGGCCCCCATTCCACTGGCGGAAGAAGCCCTGCGCCTGGCCGCCGATACCCCGGCCGCACTCAACCCCGCCCTGGCCCTGGTGCACACCGGTTTGCAGGCCCTCAACCAGCCCGACGACGAATCCTGTTTCCTGCAATTGAAAGAGCTGCTCCAACGCCACGTGGGGCTGTTTCCGCCGGCGGAAGCGCGGGATTTGTACATGACGGCTGTCAATTTCGCCATCCGTCGCCACAACCGGGGCGAGCGCCGCTACACCCGCGAGGCCTTCGACCTGTACCGCGAAGCCCTCGACAAAGGCATCCTGCCCGAAAACGGGCTCCTGCCGGCCTACACGTTTATCAACATCCTCAACCTGGCCCAACTGCTCGGCGAGCACGAGTGGAGCCGGCGTTTTCTCGACGAAGGCCGCGCGCTGTTGGCGCCCGCCGAGCGCGACAATACCCACCGCTACGGCCTGGCCGGCTACCATGTCCGCCGCTCCGAGTACGAGCCGGTGCTCACCCTGCTGCGCGAGGTGGAATTTTCCGACGTGTTTATCCAACTGGATTCCCGCAAAATGCTGTTGCGCAGTTATTTCGAATTGGGCGAATGGCCAGCCCTGGCTAGTCTGCTCGATAGTTTTCACGCGTTTTTGCGGCGCCAAAAAGGCCTGGGCTACCACCGCGACAGTTACCTCAACCTCATCAAATTCACCCAAAAACTCATGAAAACCATCGGCAAACGCCCGGCCGTACGCAAACGGCTGGCGGCTCAAATCGGGGCGGCAGTAGCGGTGGCCGAGCGGGAGTGGTTGCTGGAGAAATGTGGCTGAAAGCCGGGCCCTCAGGAAGAGAACGGGTCAAACTGTGACGGTGGAGCCCCTGTGTATTTTTTAAACGCCTTACTAAACGAAAAAACATCGGCAAACCCGGTATGGAGGGCAATCTCCGAGAGGGAGGAATGGCCCTGCTGCAAGCAGGTTTTTGCCAGATCGATGCGTTTTTTGAGCACGTACTGGTAGGGGCTAATGTGGTACACTGCTTTGAACAGGCGAAAAAAATGGTACTCGGCCATGCCGGCCGATTTAGCAGCCTTGGCCACATGGAAGGATTCAGAAAAATGCTCGTCGAGGTACAGTTTGCCCAGCGTTACTTTGCGGTACAACTCTATTTTGGTGGGCCGTTTCAGGGTTTTAATGTCCTTCAATTGCTGCAACACTTCTCCGGTTTCCTGCACCAGCAAGGTAGCCATCTGCCAGAAAAACTCGTCTGTAACCTGCTGATGCCCCAATGGCCTGGTTTTCGCCTGCGCTCCGAGCCCTTGAAGTTGGCGGCCGAGAGCCGTTTCGCCGGCATGGCGAAGGAGCACCGGATGGTCGGCACTTTGATAAGCGGTAGCCAACGAGAGGTCGGGATGCGCCGTGTCGGGCCGCAAATGGCTGGCCACCACCTGAGCCAGCAAGCGCGGGTCCAGGTCGATACAAATCCCCCAAACAGGCGTCTTCGACTCGATATCGACCCTGCCTTCGGCGAAATGGTTCCCGACCAGGTAGCGGCCCGGGCCGACCTCGTAAGACATGCCCCCCAGCGTGTAGGTTTCCACCCCTGCGGCCACATAGCGAATCCCAATATTCCGGAACCGCAGGTGGCAATGGAGCGAATACAGGCGAGAGGTATCGATGACGTTGAAATGCTGCATTTGGGCGTGGTAGAGCGGCCGTTTGGAAGGTGTCTCAGGAGACATCCATCTGTGCCACGGTAAAGATTTGCCCACCAAACGGATACACCAGCCGGCAAATAGACCAATGGCATGCCTGCGGCCAGCAACAGCCGGGAGCCGCCCGTGTACGCGGCACACTCATTCCAGCACCACCCGCACCGGCGCCGAGGCATACCGTTCGCCGCTCAGCCGCAAAACATACACGCCGGCTTGCAGTCTGGCCGGGAGAGCCACCACGGTCTCGCCGCTTACTGAGGCGGGGTCTGCCCAGGGCTGGCGCAGCGCTACCCTACCCTGCGCATCCAGCAGTTCGAGCACAAGCGGCTCCGTTGCCAGCCCTTCGGCGCCGAGGCGGATGTGGATCCGGTCCTGCGCCGGGTTGGGCCAAACCTCAAGGGCAGAAGCGGCGGCCGGCTCCGGCGCATCCAGCGCGGCGCACCAGGGGCGCGCGGCCTGGTACAAGGCCGCTACCACAGGGAGCAGCGTCCAGGAAGAGTATTTGGGTTGCCCGCCCTGGTTGGTACCATCGTTGTTGAGCACGCTGATGGCCAGGTCGCAGTCCGGGAAATACCAGGCGCTGGCGGAGTACGCCAGGTCGCCGCCGTGCCCGTAGCAGAGGCTGCCGGCCAGGGTGTTTTTCATCAGGCCCAGGCCGTATTGGTTGCCTTGGGCGCCCAGGGCGAAAAAAGTGTTTTTGGCTTCGTTCAGGAGCGCCGCGCTCAGGAGGTCGCCGCGGAGGTAGCGGCGCATCCAATTAGCCAGGTCGGAGGGTGTGGCAAAGAAACCGCCGGCAGCCCCGGCGGCCGAATTCAGCGCTTTGTTGCCCATGTACCAGGTATGGGCGTCGTCTGTGATGCCATCGCCGTTCAGGTCGATCCAGGCGTGGGCCACCGGCCCGGGTAGCGGTTCGAAGGCAGGGATCGCGAAGGATTTGAGTTCCAGGGGAGTAAAAAAACGCTCCCGGTAAACGGTGTAAAACGGTTTTCCTTCTATCCGTTCGATCACCATGCCCAGCAGCCAGAAGTTGGGGTTGGAATAGTCCCAGGCGCCGCCGGGCGGGTCATTAGGGGGCTGGTTGTACAGGCGGAGCAGGTCTTCGGCCTGCCAGACCTTTCCGGGGTTGAGGGCAAAGGCTTGGTTCAGCGCAGGATTATACAACACGTCGAAAATGCCGCTGCGGTGTTGCAGTAATTGCCGGATCGTGATGTTGGGATTGATGTTGGGGATGGTGTCGACGTATTGATACAAACTGTCGTCGAGGCTGAGTTTGCCCTCTTCGACCAATTGAAGGATACAGGCCGCTGTGATCGGTTTGGTGACACTCCCGATCAGGTAGGCATGCTGAACAGTCACCTGTGTAGCCGGGGATACAGAATTGACCCCTGTGGCGCGCGCCCAGGTATATTGCGGGAACGCAATGGCGGCGCTCAGGCTTTTGTTGCCCAGTTTGGTGCGCATGGAATCGAGGGTCTTATCGAGCGCAGTTTTCAGGTCGGCGGGGAGCTGGGCCGGCAGCAGGCCGGCGCGGAGCAGCAGGATCAGGACAAGGAAGGTGCAGTTGCGCATAGGAGATGGATTTGATGCCAACGCAAAACTGCGGGCGGGCGCGGCTGCGGCGTTTGTCAATTCCTGCTTATTTTAGCAAGGGCACAGCATGGACTCCAGGTTTCTTTCGCGATTTGTCGGGCAGTAGCGGTAATCGAGCGTAAATGGTTGTTGGAGAAATATGACTGAAGGCCGGCACGAGGTAGACAGGCACATTGATCAGCCCAATTATTTTGCAGCCTATCAGTCTAATTGAGGGTAGAAACACACCATTCTTGCAGTCGATTTACCATTTTTTTCAGGCTATAAGAATTGGAAAGGGCTTCCTGTACATTCCAATATTGGTCAATGAAGGGCAATAATGCCGAATTATACTCACTGCTTTTTGATGTCGAATCTAATGGGGTAAGTTGGCGTTTAATCTCTGTTTTGGGGGAAATCATCGCTAATTCGCGCATTAGATATAGGCTGGTTTTATATTGAGTTCGGATCTCAAGATTATGCGGTTCTCGTCTACGCAATGAGGATGCTTCTGGAATTTTCGCCACATCAATCCCCAGAAAGGCTGCAAAACCAGATCGGTCCGCTAACAACCAACTTTCCGCCTCATCCACTGCAAAACGAAACATGAAATTAGGATGCCTTGGTTGATTGTCGAGCCAAGTAGTTTGTTCTGCAACCGGGCAATTGCTGTTATCCAGATCTGCTAACAAAATGACGGGCAAAGTAGCAGCCAGCCTATTGTAGTTAGGGGTCAATTTTTTGACTTCACTGCCCCTTACCGGGTCTTCCCGAATGATATTAAAACCACCTGGACAGGTATCCTGCAACAACTTTTTGATGACCTGTCTTGTGACAGGGTCTTCCCCCACGATGATGACGTCCTTCATGGTTAGTCAAAAAGATTTAATTGGGTAATTTTTTTAATTTCCTTTGGTGCAGTGAGCGGAGTAATGGCCTCCGCAGGGGTGAACCCAGCATCCAGGTAGTTTTTAACCAACTCAATGGAATCAGCAGGCTTTACCGTTGTCCCTTCCGGGCCGGTTTCAAGCACCAACACCTCTTTGGGACTAATCGTCAGTGTGTTGAGCAAATCATAACTGTGAGTTGTGATGACCACTTGTCTCGTTCCATTTTTCCGCCGTTGCATTTTGCTGATAAATTCAGGCAATTGTTTCACTATTTCGGCATGGAGATACAGTTCGGGTTCTTCTAAAAGAATGGTTTCTTTTCCATCAAGTAAAGCCCACATGAAGCCAATAAGTCGAAGTGTTCCATCGGAAAACTGGCGTTCCGTTTGTTTGGCACCAGATGGGCGCCAATGCTTGTATCGGGCCTCCAAGTGAGGGATGCCAGATGGATCATCTTTTTTTTCCAGAAATGTCAGTTCTGAAAGTTGTGGAACTGCGATCTGGAGAACTTCGCTGATTCTTCGCAAATATGAATCCCTGGTTTTTTTCGGAGTAACTGCAATTCTTTCCAGCAGGTTACGGCCGTAAAAATCCTCCTTGTTCGCCGCCAAAAAATAAGACTCGGCATCCCGAACAAGTTGAGGTATCAAGTGTAAGTATTGGATGTCTCGAAGGAAAAAGTATACTTCTCTGAATTTCGCATTGGAATTGATTTGTTCCAGATACGTAAACTTTCTGGTCTCATTGTCCTCTGCACCTTTTCCGTTTCGTTCCAATACCCAAGCATTATTCTCATGGCTCCAAACCTTTTCTTCTACAACAATCGCTTCATTTTTAATAAAACCACCTCCTGTATGTTTGAATGTAAGCAAATATTTCCATTTCGGGACCTCGGCAGTAGCACCATCTCCGAGGTGAATTTCAATCGAAATATCCGATTCAGCCCTGGCAGAAAGGCATCGCAACTTTGATACACCTCCCCTTTCTTCTACAGCATATTGCAAACCACCGGCTTGTTTAACCAAATCGCGCAAAAATCGAAATACATCTAACAAGTTGGATTTTCCGGAGGCATTAGCACCAACAATAAAATTGCGGGTAGCCAGTTGAAAATCTGCCTTTTGGAAATTTTTCCAATTTTTCAATATCAAGCGCTGAATGATCATGTTGCTATTTGATTTAAATCTGATTTTCAGGGTTTTATCAAGAAATGAATCTAAATACTACCAAATTTATCTCAAAGGTAATTGTTTTAACAGGGTTTAAAAGCAGAAGTCCCCTTCGTCCCTCACTTCCGAAACTCCGCCTCCCGCCCTGCCACGATCTCCAGTTGCGGCACTCCGTTGTCGGCCCGCATCCGGAGAAACTCCGGCAGCCGGAACCGCGCCGGATCGATCCGCCGGCCGGCATCTACGTTTTCCGCCAGGAGATAGGCTGCCTCTTCAGCGCCCAGGTAGTCGGCCAGGGTCTCCGCCAGAAACTCAAAGTGCTCGATCAGGTCGCGGTGTTTGCCGTGGGTATAGTCGAGCAGGTCCAGCATGAAGTCGTGCAGGGTTTGGCTGTTGTTGGTTTTTTGCCGGATAGCGGTATCCAGGTACAGGGCCAGGATACAGCCCCGGCGGTAGGGCACGTTTTCGTAGCGTTCGTTGCTAAAATAATCGCGCTCCAGGATGAGGTTGGGCACCTCTCCGTTGGGGTCGCTGTAGTGCGCCGCCAAAAATTCGCGGTTGAGTTTCTGCAAAAATTCGTCGGTCGTCAGAAAACCGGCCTGCCAGCGGCTGCGCAAGGCATAATAGTCGGTAAACCCTTCGGTGAGCCAGCGCAGGCTCGCCGTGGCATCCGGCACGCCGGTATTGATTTGGCCCCCGATCCAGTTGTGCGTCATTTCATGGTTGAACAGATCAACGAGCGGGTCGAGCAGGCAATCTTCGCTGGCATACACCGAAAAGGACTGATGCCCGCCAAAGCCCAGACACTGGCCCGTGCGGGCATTGCCCACAAGATGGCCGCGCTGGGGCAGCACAAACGGAATCATGGTCACGGAGTAAAAGGGAATATCCGTATCGTCCCAGGTGCTGCGTTGCGTGGCGATTGTTTTTTTAATCAGCTCAAACAAGGTTTCATCCTCGAAAAGCCATTTGCCGCGCAGGGCAAAGGCAACGGGTTTGCCCAGGACTTCTCCCTGCAAAATCCGGAAATCGCCGGCCACCCAGGTACTGCGCTGCCAGTCGAGGGTGGTCAGGTGAAACCGTTGTTCCGTTTGGCCGCTGGAAAAACTGTTTTGGAAGGTCCAGCCCTCCGGGATGTTCAGCCAGCGCACAGTCACCTCGTAGGAGCGGTAGTGCCTGGGTGTGAGGAACAAACAGTCGCCGGGCACATGAATGTAGTCGCGCAGGAGAATGGGGCCGCAGGAGGTTTCCACCGTGACCTGCTCGCCGGAAAAATTCTGGATGACATCGTAGTGCAAGGTCACCGGTTTGCCGCCCCGGCTGATGACGAGCACATGGGTGGAATCTTCGCGCACATAGCGGCCGCCGTCGGCGCTGAAATTGCGAAAACAGCGGTACAGGTTGTTCGTCCAGTTGATCGAAGCGGGGAGGGTAAAGCGGCTGGTGTCGGTGGCTGACGGGAAAAATTGGACAGAAACCGTCAGTTTCAGTTTGCCGCCGGCGGTGGATTTTTCAACCTTGATGTCGTAGTTCAAGGGCTGGGCCGCCAACAAGGCAGGCCA
The DNA here is from genome assembly GCA_020846655.1 of Saprospiraceae bacterium. Taxonomy (GTDB): domain Bacteria; phylum Bacteroidota; class Bacteroidia; order Chitinophagales; family Saprospiraceae; genus M3007. The sequence continues at coordinate 8,454 of JADLDL010000118.1, forward strand.
AACAGCCAGGACAAGCAGAGCGATAAAGGGACGCATACGAATCGGTTTGGTTTTGGTGAAAAAAGACGTATAAATGTAAAATGTAGAATGTAAAATGTAAAAGTCAAAAGGGTGGGTACGGGTATCTGAACGGCTTGCGGCTTTTGTCGCCGTTGTTGGCGTCCTCGCCAACTACATTCGGAAGCCCGGCCTTCTCTCGCTCCGCCGTTGCTGTTGGCGGGGACGCCAAAAGCGGCAACAAACAATTTTGTGCTGAAAACCAATTGTTTATAACTTTAATTTATCTAGTCGACAGCCGGCCATGCGCGCCTGCCATCACCCTTTTACATTTTACATTTTACATCTTACATTTTACATTGCTCAGTTTTTCCTCCAGCACTTGGGTGGCCGCCTTGGGATCGGCTTTGCCTTGGCTGGCTTTCATCAGTTCGCCCATAAACAAACCCAGCAGGCCTTTTTTCCCGGCTTGGTACTCCTTCACTTTGTCGGGAAAGCGGGCGAGCACAGCATCGGCCAGGGTTTCCAGAAAACCGGCATCGGCGTTTTGCAGGAGGTTCAGGTGGCTGGCCAGTTGGGCCGGGTCGGCAGCCGGCGAGTCGAGCAGGGCCGGAAAGAGGCGCTGATAGGCGGTGGTGGCGCTGAGTTGATTGGATTCGATCAATTGCAAAAATGCCAGCCAACGCTCGGGCGGCACCGGACAGTCGCGGAGCCCCAGGCCCGTTTCTGCGGACCAGGGCAACAAGCGGTGGATCAGCAGGTTGGCAATCGCCCGGGGGCTGAGTCCGGGCCCTGCGGCGGCCGCCATTTCACGAAAATACAAGGCTGGCTCGCGGTCCTGGCAAAGTTGAACGGCGTCGTTGGCCGGCAGGCCGTAGCGCGCCTGAAATTCAGTTTCCAGGGCTTGTGGCAGCGGCGGCATGGCTTGCTGGATGCGTTCCAGTTCGGCGGGCTCGACGAGCACCGGCGGCAGGTCGGGTTCGGGGAAATAGCGGTAGTCGTGGGCATCTTCTTTTTCGCGGAGCGAATAAGTGCTGCCGTTGGCGGCATCGTAGCCCCGGGTTTCCTGCACGATGCGGCCGCCGGCTTCCAGGATGTCTATTTGCCGGGTCGTTTCGTGCTCCACGGCCCGGCGGGCGAAGCGCATGGAGTTGATGTTTTTGATTTCGCAGCGTTGGCCGAAGGCCGGATCGCCGGTTTTGCGGACCGACACGTTCACGTCGCAGCGCAGCGAACCTTCTTCCATGTTGCCGTCGCTGACGCCCAGCCAGCGCACCAGCCGGCGGATGGCGTCCATGTAGGCCGCCACTTCGTCGGCGCTGCGCAAATCGGGTTCGCTGACGATTTCGAGCAGGGGCACGCCGGCCCGGTTGAGGTCGATGAGCGAGTCCAGCGGGTCCTGGTCGTGCAGGCTTTTGCCGGCGTCTTCTTCGAGGTGGATGTGGTGGATGCGGATGCTTCGGGCGGGGCCGATGCGCACTTCGCCACCCACACAGATGGGCAGTTTGTCCTGCGTGATCTGGTAGCCTTTGGGCAGGTCAGCGTAGAAATAGTTTTTGCGGTCGAAAGTACTCCGCAGGTTGATCTGGCAGCCCAGGGCCAGGCCGAGGCGCAGGGCGTACTCCACGGCTTGCCGGTTGAGGCGGGGCAAGGTGCCGGGATGCGCCAGGCTGATCGCGCTCACGTGGGTGTTGGGCGCGCCGCCAAAAGAGGCGTCGTCGGCGCAAAATACCTTGGAGCGGGTGGCCAGTTGGACGTGGATTTCAAGGCCGACAACCGTTTCGTAAGACGCGTAGGGCATATGTGAACGGAGGTTTTTAGTAGATAAAAAAGACGATCAATACGCCCATGGTAAAGAAAAAAACAAAACCGAGCAGGTAGAACAAGGAAAAAATTACCCATTTGAAAAAGGTCAGCCAAAATCCTTGTCCGTAAAAACGCTTCAGGGCCAGTAGGGAACTGATCAGCGTCCAGAGCGTCAGCGTTGTCCAAACCCAGGCGGAAACAGGGCTCAGCAAACTAAACGCTATGGCGATGGCAAACAACAAAAACGAGGCGCTGTGGTGGTGCAATAAAAAGATAAAATGCTCCACGTAGTAGCGCTTTTGGCGCCAGTAGAGCACGCGCAGCACGACCGACATGAAGGCAATGAGCGCCAAAATGGTCCAGCCCAGGCTCCCGATGTAGGCTTTGATCAGCGCTTCCGGCGTTTGCAGGGATTTCAGGCCCTGGCGCACCAGCATTTTGTCGATCCAGGATTTGATCCCGTATTTTTGAATAATCTCCTCCGAATTGAGTTGGAACATATCGTTCGTAGCCACTTTCACCTGCCGGAAACCCAGGTTGATGGCCATAGAATCCCGGTTGTTTTCGGAGGAATCGGGGCTTTCCGCCCAAATTTGTTCGAGCCGGTCTTTGGCGTCGCCATAGGTGCGTTCGAGCAGCGAATCGATCGCCATGCGGACCACCGGCGTGCGCCAGGCTTCGGGCAGCGAGTCGAACTCCTGCCGCATTTTTGTAAATTCGGCGTAGCGGCGGCCGGTTTCATAAAAATCACTGCGGCCATTGTTGCCCGATAGTTTGGCATCCTGTTTTACGCCACCGGTATTGGTTTGGAAACGCAGTTCGTCTTTATTGCTCAGGTGATTGAGCCCAAAGAGAAACACAAACATGACCACGAAAAAAAACTGAACCGGCGGCGGATAACGTTTTTGTTTGCCTTGAAAAAACGCCTGTGTGACCTTGCCCGGCACAAACAAATCCACAAAAAACAACATCGAACGGCTCTCCAGGTGCAGCACCCGGAACCGGAGTTGTTTCAGCAGGTTCCAGACCGACATGGGGCCGGCTGCGTTTTTTTGCCCGCAATGCGCACAAAACTTCGCCTTGTAGGGCAAAGGAAAATGACAGTTCGGGCAATAACTGGAGCGCTTGTATTTCACGGCAAAACAGGAATAGGCAATGCGGAATACGGAATATTTTACCTTTGCAAATCAAAGGCGAATTACGGCCTGAAATAGGAGACCGCCAATGGAATGATGGAAAAACCGTTTTTTTATTCCATTTTCGCGGCTGCGACATCCCACATCCAGCACGAACAGCAAACGAACTACCGCACACTACCATGACGCGCAGCCAAACTACCCGGCATATCCTGATGGTCCGACCAGCCAATTTTGGCTTCAATGAAGAAACCGCCGCCAACAATGCTTTTCAAAGCCGGGACGGCCGCCTGCGGCCCGAGGAAATCCGCCGGAAAGCCGTGGAAGAATTCGACGCCTTCGTCGAGCGCCTGCGCGCCGCCGGTGTGCACGTCATCGTGGCGCAGGACTCGGCCCGGCCCGTTAAACCCGACGCCGTTTTTCCCAACAACTGGGCCACCTACCACCAGGAAGGTTTTGTGGTCACCTACCCCATGTTTGCGCCCACCCGCCGCCGCGAACGCCGCCGGCAGGTGATCGATACCGTCCTGAAAGAAGGCTTCCAATCCGAACGCCGCATCAACCTCGAATTCAACGAAAAACTCGACCGCTACCTCGAAGGCACCGGCAGCATCATTTTTGACCACCAGCACCGCCTCGCCTACGCCTGCCTGAGCCCCCGCACCGACGCCAGCCTGCTCGACGAACTCTGCGCCGTACTCGGCTACGAAAAAGTGGTTTTCCAGGCCGTCGACGGCGCCGGACAGGACATTTACCACACCAACGTGATGATGGCCATGGGCGAAACCTTTGTCGTGGTGTGCCTGGATACCCTGCGCAACCCGGCCGAACGGGCCATGCTGGAACAACGGTTCAACACCACCGGCAAAGCCATCATCGACATCACACTCGAGCAAATGAATGCCTTCGCCGGCAACATGCTCCAGGTGCGCAACGACCGCGACGAAACCATCCTGGTCATGTCCGAACAAGCCTTTCGCGCGCTGACACCGGCCCAGGTCAGCACCATGGAGCGCCACACCCGCCTGTTGCACAGCCCCATCGATACGATCGAGACCTACGGTGGCGGCAGCGCGCGCTGCATGATGGCGGAGGTTTTCCTACCGGAAAATACCTAGATTTTTTAAAAACGAACATCAAAACCCACCCAATCACCATGAAAACCCAAAGCCGAATACCGGCCCTGCTGCTGTTCAGCATGCTTTTTCCCACCATGCTCTTCGCCCAAGCCCCGCCCAGCGGCATTGCGCGGGCCGTATGCCCAGGGTACAGGCCGGCGCCCGACCCGGCCAGCCAGCCCGACTCTGCCTTCCAGTACTTCGACAAAACGGTGCGGCTGCTGGACGCTGTGCCGGAGCCCGACGGCTCAGTGCTGGTCTGGTGTATGGCCAGCCAAGGCAATAATATTATCACCTGGTCGGACAGCCGGCCGCACAGCCCCGATACGCTGGCGCTGTTTAGCGCCCGCTTCAATACCCGTGGCCAACTCGATACGAACTACGGTCGGCAGGGTTGGCTTCAGTACCAGCCCCCTGTATTTTCCTCCGTCGAAGGGGCGCACGTGGCCCGGCAAACCGATGGAAAATGGCTCGTGGCGTATGAGTTTACCGACAAACAAGGCATCATCCTGATGCGTTTTGACCCCGACGGACAGTTGGACAGCAGTTTCCGGAGCGGCGGCTATGTATATTTTACCAATGATGAGGCCAACGAAGATAAACTGCTCCACCTGAGCGCACTGCCCGATGGGAAAATCCGCCTGCTCGCCAGCAGCCTGTATGGTGCGAGCAACCGCGACTGCCGGCTCATTCAACTCCAGCCCGACGGCTTTCGCGATACCACCTTTGATGCCGACGGGGTACTGCGCCTGTTGGCCAACCAACCCTGGATCGGCGACTGTGCCGTACTGCCGGACGGCCGGATCACCCTGAGCAGTTACAATTACGGCTGGCTCCAGCTTCACCGCTTCGGAGCCGATGGCCGTCCGGATGCTTCGTTTGGCTCCTATGGCAGTTTGCAGACCCGGTTTGTTTCGCTCGGCTCCGGCGATTTTTTTACCCAACTCCCCAATGGTGGGCTATGCCTGCGGGGCTATACGTCCCGTTTTTGCGAAACAGGACAAACAAAAGCCGAGTTTCTTGTAGAAGAACTCGATGCACTTGGGCGTCCGGATAGCGTTTTTAAGCAGTCTGGCAGTCCCCTTTGGCAGGAAACTGGCGTTCGCTACCAGCATGCCCGGAATGACACCACCCTCCTGAGTTTGTCGTATGACGGAGACTTGTGGTGTAGCGGTCCCGGCTGCAAGGGGCAAGGCACGCTGGCGCTCGGGTTTAGCGACATGCTGGGCTTGGAAAAAATCATCTCCGCGCCGACGGGGCATCTGTGGCTGTTCGGCGATGCGCCGGACGGGCTGCTGGCCGTCCGCTTGTTGCCCAACGGCAGCCTGGACCCTGCTTTTGGGCTGGATAGCCTGGCACTTCGGGCCCAGGGCTTCCGGCCGACCCGCAAAAAAGAAGGAGCAAAGACTATGCTTGGCCTGGAGGAGCTTAATCCCCCCTCGCCCTTGTACAGCTACGTTACGGTATCCAGTTTCAGCACCGCCGGTATGTCTCAGAAGGATTCCGCCATGGTGTTACAGCCCCATCCCTCATATCACGATAAATTCAAAAACGGCGGCCCCTACCCTTCCTATTCGGTTGAATATGCCGCAGTGTCCGGCAAAGCCGGCCACAATCAGCACCTGTGTCTGAGCCAGGAGACCATCTCTGCGCAGGCGCCCGGTTGGGCCGAAATCCCTGCCGAACGATTGCAGGGGCTCAGCCTGATCAACTGCCGCTTCGAGGGCGTTCCGGCGGACTGGCGGCGGTTTAAAAACCTGGAGTTGCTGGAAATACGCTTCGCCACGGTGGCTGAGGCCAGGCAACTGCCCCTGAACCAGGTGCTGGCCTGGTTCCCCAACCTGGAGGTACTGATCCTGTCTGTACCCGGCGCCACGGAAATACCCAAAGGGCTGTTGAAATTAAATAAACTGCGGGTTTTGGAATTGCACTTGCCGCAACTGGAACATTTTCCAAAAGAAATCCTGCGCCTGCGCGGGCTTCAGGAACTCCGCCTGACGTTTCGCTGTTTGGAGGGGCTACCGCCCCAACTGGAGCAGTTGGGCGCCCTGGAAATCCTGGATATCAAGGGCGAAGGCCCGGGCGCTACCCTGCAACTGCCCGAAACGCTGGGCCGGTTGAGTCAATTGAAAGAACTTCGGTTGAGCAACGGCGCCCGGCCGGCCGTGTTGCCGCTGTCGCTTGGGCAATTGACAGCACTGAACAAACTCGAACTGATCAACGCCGGAATAGAAGCATTGCCCGATTCCATCAGCCAATGCCTGCACTTGCAGGAACTGATCATCAAAACCAATGGAGTGTTTCAGGGTCTGCACAATAGTTTTTTCGAACTGCAAGAACTGGAAACACTGGTGCTGGACATCTGTCAGCCGGCCCCAAAATTAGGCTTGCAGGCTGGACTTCTACAGTATTTCAAGCCTCCCAGCAGGCGCTGGTTCGAAATACGGCTACACGATTAAAAAAAGACGGTACCCAATATAAAAAACCATGCAAACAGACTCTCTTGTTGAACAATTGTTCGCCATTGCGCAGGATCACCAAGCATCCCGGCAGGATCGGGTAGCGCGCATGGTACCGCTCCTGCTGGCCGTGGAAGCGGAAAAATTCAGGCCGGATACCCGCTCCTGGGAAAATGCCGACTGCAACTGGCAAAGCTTCAAATTGCACTCGCTGATCGACCGGAAACAGGAACTACACTTCTTCGGCAATTTTATACAACTTATTTTCAAGCAATACGGTGCACTGGCCAGCTCCTTTTCCTGGAGCCAGCGGCAGGAATACGACGACCATTGGTATCCCTTTGAACTGCTGGAATTACAACTCAACGACTCCCACCTGCTTTATAAAAGCGGTTTTGATAGCCGGACAGATGGGTTCATCAACGGGTATTGCGAATTATGGTATCCGCCGGAGGATTTTATATACCGGCAGAAAGCCGCAACATTGGGCCTGGTCTGGGAAGGACCGATTGATGATGATTTTTGGGAAAAAGTGATCGAATTGGAGTTGTACGACGTCCATTTTATAAATTACCAGGACGAGGCCGTGATTGCGGCCTACCAAAAAAAATACGAACCACCCGCGTCGGTTTTCCTGGTTTTTATGCAAAGCCTGTACGAGGCCTACGGGGCCAATTATTTTATCGATCTGTTTGGCTGGTCCTCCTCGGTATACATCGACCAGAAGGGCATTGCCCTCGAATTGGTGCAGCGTACGCCCAGCCACCCGCTGGAACCGGAGGCGCCCGAATACCAGGAAAAGCCGAGTTCGGGAAAGCCCTGGTGGAAGTTTTGGTAGAAACGCCAGAAGAAAAAGCCAACGATGAAAAAAAACTCAAGCCTTTCCTTTACTACTCCAGTGCTTTTCCTGGAGTTTTTCGTGCGGGAGGTATCCTACTCGGGCCCGCTGCAATCTGCGCAATTTCCACCGGGCGTGTTGTTTTACAGCGGCCCAAGCCTGGCCGGGCGGGCGCATTTGCCCCCCTGGCGAAACAAGCGGTCCGGGGAGCAGCGCCGGGAGCCGTTTGCCGGGTCCCACAGCCTGGGTTTTGTCGAAAACCGGCCTTGCCTGCTGGCCTCCCGCCAAGCCTCTTTCCAGGCGGCATTTGGCGATGCGCCACTGGATGTGCTGGTGCTGACGGGCCAGGAACGTTGGAGCAATGAAGGCTGGGAACGCAAAAACGATGTGCTGAGCGCCTGTTACCTGTATCCGGACCTGCCACGCTTCGGTGGCGTGGCCGATTGCGCGCCGTTTCGATTCGGCCTGTGGCTGGGGGACGAGCCCGGCACAGTGCTCACCGATTTCCCGCACTCGGAAGTGCGCCAAACGCTGGAACAAGGACAGACCTACCTGTTTCTGTGCCGGCAGGAAGAGTATATTGACCAATATTACTACCAAAACCCCAACCGGAACCTGTGTTTGTTTGTGAAAAACCACGGTTTTCACGACCACTTGGACCTGGTCGCGCCAGCCGAACTACAAACCTACGATTCGGCCAATTTGTGTACCGAGCCCCTGCGGTTGCGCGACCACCGCAAAAGCCGCTTTCCCTATATTTTGGGGTAACAAGGGGCGTTTTTCCAACTTGAAAAAATCCATACCGGGTTGGAAACAACAAGCCTACTTTGCCCTACTTTGCTGCTTACGATGATTGCACGAGCATGTATTGAACGGTTGTACCGCGTTTTCAAAGGGTATTTGCCCGACACACTGGGCGAATTCAGTCCTTTGAACAATCCGGAGCTGATGGCGCATTGGAGCCAGGTACTGCGCGCCAGGCCCCTGCGCGAACTGCACGCGGAAGATCTCCGGTATTACACCTTCAAAGCCATGACGACCTGGGGAGACACCAGTACCTTCAAACACTTTTTGCCCAGGCTGCTGGAACTCATCGGGCCAGGCAAGGGCGCAGCACCCGATCTGGAACTGGTATTTCAAAAAATAGCCTACGGCAACTGGCGCAGTTGGCCAAAGCCGGAACAGGAGAGTATCGAAGGGTTTTGCGCCGAGCTCTGGCAAGCCGTTTCAGCACCCACCGAAAGCGGGTGCGAAACGCAACTCAGCCACTTCTTGCAGGCTTTTTCCTCCATTGGACTGCCGGTATTGCCCTTGCTAACGCGTTGGATGCAACAGGACGGGGAGGGGCCCCTGTTGCGGCTTTGCCAGTTTATCGAGGAAGAGGCCCCTTCGCTGTTGCGGCGCAAGAACAAAGGACCTGATACCGGTTTGCAGGATTGGCTGAGCTCGCCGGCACTAAAAGAACACCTCACGGAGGCTTTTTTCCGGCATGCCGACACCCACCACGCCACTACCCTCTCCCGGGCTTTGCAGGTCCTGGAGCAATCCGGATAAGCGGAGCCGCTTGTCAAGCGCTCTTTCCTTTGATTCCCTAGTTTCACCACACTTGAACTACACACGTAAAAAACTGATTGTCATGGCAAAACCATACCTGCACGCCTTGTCGAGCGCGCGCCGCTTCGGTGGCCAGCCGGAAGATTACATGGACATCCACAACCTGATGGACAGCAGCAAAAGCGCCATCCCCGACAACCGGCACCGGGCCCTGACGCACAACAGTTGGTTTATCGGCAGTATCCTGGAGCGGATTTTCGGCGCCACCTTTGTCAATTCGGCGGGCCAAACGGTGAGCGTGCGCGATGTGGCCGAGCAACACGTGCTGGAGGATTTTGGCGGGCGATTTATTCCTACGGCGCAGGATTATTTGCAGGAAATTGAATACCAGGACTGGATGAACGGCCAGGGCACGCCGCCTTCCCGGGCTAAAATAGAAGCGGCGACAACGCGGGAGTTTATACCGTTTGACAAGGATTGAGGACGGGCGGGCGCCAAATAAAAAAGCCATCCCGTCTTTTCGACCGAATGGCACAACATAACCATGAAAACAATTAACCAATCAAATGCTAAGCCCTTTCTATGCTTGTTGTTTTCAAAAAATCGTGCCAAAAATGTGGAGACGGGGCGGGTAAAAAGTTAAGAGCCGCCACAGAGGTTCCGGCGGAGCACAAAATGTCACCCAGTTGCAATTGGAAACCTGAATAGACTTGTTGCGGTGAGCGGCTTTGAGTGAGAAAAAGCCTAATTATTGGGGCAGGGCTTGGCGTTGCCCGACGGTATCTTCGTTGGGGCGCAGGGGCACGTCTTCGGGCGAGCGCAGCGGATGATCGCGGAGGTAGCGGTCGGGTTCGGGTTGGTAGGGCATTTCTTTGGGGACGTAGTTGTGGTACATCCGTGGGGCGCAGCCCTTAAAATACCAACTGGTAACCATATAAAAAATCACCAGCACCAGCACCACGCTGGCCCAGCCGGGTATGGGCGTAAATTCGGGTGCCTCGGCCTCATACAAATCCTGCCGGGAGTTGTTGGCTTCCAATTGTCCTTGCCGGTGTTGTTCTTCCAGCCAGTTGCGCTGGAGTTCGATGATGACCTGGCGCAGTTGTTCGATGAGGCTCAGATAGCCTTGCTCTTCCGGGTCTACTTCGGAGAGTGCCAGTTTTTTGTCGCCCAGAGGTTTAAAACCAGCCAGTCTGGATTGTTTGTCCCAATGCGAGGGCGTGACCAATACCGGGAGGATGCGGACGTAGGCGTCGCCCTGCGCGATAAAGCGCTCCACGGCCCGGGGCACTTCTTCCTGTTCGATGTAAGAAGAGCTCAGCGACTGGTAACTGATGAGGAAGAGGTAGATATGCGCCGTTTCGAGGTGGTCGAGCATATCGTCCCAATGATAGGGCAAGCGCACGGCATAGGCCGGCGTATTGTAAAAAACATCCAGCCCATACTGCTCTTCCAGGGGCTTGAGCCACCGGAGCAATTTTTCGAGAACCGGCCGATCGGCCAGGGCGTGTGAGATGTAAATCCGCAGCATTTGAGGCGCTTCGGGGCATGGGCTTGCCCAAATTTTTTACAAATAAAGGCCAAATAACCGAGATCCCCTACTCGGTTGCCGATCCCCGTTTGATGAATATCAGTTTTCGTCCTGACGGATGTCATCTGGCACCCTGTAGGGCAGCGCGACCTTGCAGCCAGTTTTAAGACCTATCTACTATGGAGATCATTTTTTTACTCATACTCATCAGTCTGGTGGTGGCCGTAGGATTCCTGCTGGCCTACCTCTGGGCGACGAAAAGCGGGCAATTCGACGACGATTATACGCCCTCGGTGCGCATGCTTTTCGACGACGAATTGCTGGACAATAAAATCAACTCCACTGAAGGAGAACAAACGAAGTAATCAATCTGCAACCCGGTATTCACTAATTTATGAGCCGCATCGAACAATTTCAGTACGACAACCGCATTGTGCGGGCCTTTGGAGTAGCCGCCTTTGTTTTTGGGCTGGTTGGGATGCTGGTTGGCCTTATTCTGGCCATCCAGTTGATTTTTCCTGCCATGAACCTGAGTCAATATGGCATTCCATACACGACTTTCGGGCGCTTGCGTCCGCTCCACACCAACGCGGTCATTTTTGCCTTCGTTGGCAATGGTATTTTTATGGGGGTGTATTACTCCCTTCAGCGCTTGCTAAAAGCCCGGATGTTCAGTGACACCTTGTCGTGGATCCACTTCTGGGGTTGGCAAGTGATTATCCTCGCCGCCGCCGTTTCGCTCCCGATGGGGATCACCACCAGCAGCGAATATGCGGAACTGGCCTGGCCCATCGACCTGCTGATCACGCTGATCTGGGTTGTTTTTGGGATCAATATGTTCGGCACTATCATCAAACGCCGTGAAAACCACCTCTATGTGGCCATTTGGTTCTACATCGCCACCTGGATCACCGTTGCGGTGCTGCACATCGTGCGGAGTTTCGAACTGCCCTATTCGATGTTTGGCAGTTACCCGCTCTTTTCCGGGGTGCAGGATGCGTTGGTACAGTGGTGGTACGGGCACAATGCCGTGGCCTTCTTCCTCACGACGCCTTACCTCGGCATGATGTATTATTTCCTGCCCAAGGCAGCCAACCGGCCGGTGTATTCCTACAAACTTTCGATCATCCACTTCTGGGCGCTGATTTTCATCTACATCTGGGCTGGTCCGCACCACTTGTTGTATTCTTCGATGCCCGACTGGGTACAATCGCTCGGCACGGTGTTTTCGATTATGCTGATCGCGCCGTCTTGGGGCGGTATGCTCAACGGTTTGCTCACCCTGCGCGGCGCTTGGGACCGGGTTCGGCAGGATCCTGTTCTTAAATTTATGGTGGTGGCCGTCACGGCCTACGGTATGGCGACCTTCGAAGGCCCCATGCTGTCGATCAAAAGCGTCAACGCCATCAGCCACTTTACCGACTGGACCATCGCCCACGTACACGTTGGCGCCCTGGGCTGGAACGGCTTCCTGACCTTCGGCGTACTGTACTGGCTCTGGCCGCGCATGTACCGCACCCAGTTGTTTTCTATCAAACTGGCCAACATGCACTTCTGGCTGGGCACCCTGGGCATCATTTTCTACGCCATTCCGTTGTACTACGCCGGCTGGGCACAGAGCCTGATGTGGAAAGAATTCACGCCGGAAGGTATCCTGGCATGGCCCAACTTCCTGGAAACAGTCAACCAGATCATCCCGATGTACGCCATGCGGATCATTGGTGGTACGCTGTTCTTCGTCGGCACGATCCTGGGCGTATATAATCTGGTTAAAACGGCTGCACAGGGCTCGTTCCTGTCCAACGAAGCCGCCGAAGCACCTGCCCGCGAAGGCCGGATCGCCAAAGTAGCCGGTGAGTACTGGCACAAATGGATCGAGCAACGCCCGATTCAGATGTTGCTCCTGAGCGCCGTTCTGATTTCGATCGGCGGTATCGCGCAGATCATTCCGATGGTGTTTATCGACAACCAGGTACCGAAAATTTCTACGGTAAAACCCTACACGCCGCTGGAACTTGCCGGCCGCGACATCTACATCCGTGAAGGCTGTGTGGGTTGCCACTCCCAAATGGTTCGTCCGTTCCGCAGCGAAACGGAGCGCTACGGCGAATACTCCAAATCGGGCGAGTACATATACGACCGTCCATTCCTGTGGGGTAGCAAACGGACCGGTCCGGACCTCATGCGCGAAGGCACGGGCAACCAAAACGCCAAGTCCGACCGCTGGCACTACGACCACATGATCGATCCGCGCACCATGTCGCCGGGCTCCATCATGCCACAATACCCGCACCTGGCCGACGATGAACTCGACCTGAGCCTGCTCCCGGCCAAAATATCGGCCTTGCGCACCCTCGGGACGCCATACGCACACGGCTACGAAGCACGGGCCATTGCCGAAGCACAGGCGCAAGCCCGCACGGTAGCCGGCCGACTGACCGAACAGGGCGTCAAGGATACGAATATGGAGAACAAAGAAATTGTGGCACTGATCGCCTATTTGCAGCGCCTGGGCACCGACATCCACGTGAATCAAAACAATCAGAAATAAAGGCGAAACAGACCGGCCCTGGAGTGTTCCATCCGTCAAAACGATGGAACACTCCAAACGCCGGCGCCTGTAGCCCTCAATGTTCAAACTATGTACAAATATATTCTTCAATCGGTCGACGGCATTCAGTGGTTTGGCATTACCGCCCTGCTCATTTTTTTCAGCACCTTCTGCTTTGCCCTGATCCGTGTTTTTTTCAGCAAAAACAGCAACCTGGAACAAGTCGCACGCTTGCCGCTCGACGATTAAGATGGAGCAAAGCCTGTTTTTCCATCTGATGCATACCTGGAACGCTAAAACTTACTCTTGAACAATGAAATTCGCCAAATATATTTTCACTTTTCTGCTCCTGGGCCTGGCAGCCACCATGTGGGGGCAAGCGGCCGAACCTGCCGCCGCAGCGGCTTCTGAGGACCAGTTTTCCCAGATCATGGTCTACATTCTGGCTATCGGAGGAGCGCTGCTATTCATTGTGGCGATGATCTATGTGATCAAAGTCAACCAATTCCTGTACAAACGGGTACTGGATCTGGAAGCCGCCAAATCCGGCGCAAAACTGCCGGCAGAAGCCCTGGCTGCCCTCGCCGCCCAAGATAGTTTCTGGACTACGCTGCGCAAAAAATACTGGGAAGACCCTGTGCCCCTCGACAAAGAGGAGGACATTCTTTTTCACCACGATTTTGACGGCATTCGCGAGCTCGACAACCGCCTGCCGCCCTGGTGGGTCAATATGTTCATCATCACGATCATTTGGGCTGTGGGCTACATGTATTACTACCACTGGGGAGGCGACGGCCCCTCGTCGTTGGAAGAGTACACCACCGAAATGGAACAGGCGAAAAAAGAACAGGCTATTGCACTGGCCGGCGCTGCCAACGCAGTGGATGAGTCCAACGCGACGGCCCTGACGGATGGCGCTGCACTGGGCGAAGGCGAACTGATTTATAAGAACAGTTGTGCCGTTTGCCACGGCCCGAGTGGAGAGGGTACCGTTGGGCCAAATATGACCGACGAATACTGGATTCACGGCGGTGGCATCAAAAATGTATTCAAAACGATCAAATACGGGGTTCCCGACAAAGGCATGGTGGCCTGGCAGAAAACACTGTCGCCCAGCGATATCCTCAAGGTGGGCTCGTATATTCTGACCCTTCAGGGCACCAACCCGCCCAACCCGAAAGCGCCGCAAGGCTCGATTTGGAAAGAAGAAGCCGCGGCTGCCAGCCCGGATACGACGGCCATACCGCCCAAATAAGGCGCTTTGTCGCCGGCACGAATAACACACAAGCGGTCAGGAAAGGACATGTCCTTTTCTGGCCGCTTGTGTATTGAAATTGACCAACATCAGGGATCGCCCTGATTATAGTCATCCAAGCCCTTTCGGCATACCCGGAACTTGCATCCAATTTTACAGCATAGACTGGTATGAGCATCGAACAAAAAAATTGGGATAACATTATTGCTGACACGGAGGCCTTCCGGGATCACATCGCAACGGTAGACCGGGAAGGGAAGCGGGTATGGATGTACCCCAAAAAGCCAGCCGGCTGGTATTACAATGCCCGTACCTGGGTTAGTTTGGCCTTTTTGGCCATTTTTCTTTCCATGCCCTTCATCAAGGTCAATGGCGAACAATTTCTGCTGTTCAATGTGTTGGAGCGGAAATTTGTCTTGTTTGGGCTGGTTTTTACCCCGCAGGATTTCCACCTTTTTGTATTGGCCACACTCACCTTTGTGGTCTTCATCATCCTGTTTACGGTCGTATACGGGCGTTTGTTTTGTGGTTGGGTATGTCCGCAAACCGTATTTATGGAAATGTTTTTCCGAAAAATAGAATACTGGATCGAAGGCGACGGCAACGCCCAGCGCAAACTCGATCAATCGCCCTGGACACCGGAAAAAATCCGCAAAAAAGCCCTGAAACATACCATTTTCTTTGCGATTGCCGTGGTGGTCGCCAATTACTTCCTGGCGTATGTGATTGGCATGGATCAGGTGCGGCAAATCATCAGCGAACCCTTGGGCAAACACTTCCTCGGCTTTTTGGGCATGCTGTTGTTTTCAGGCATTTTTTATATGGTCTTCGCCCGCTTGCGCGAACAAGTCTGCACCACGATATGCCCATATGGCCGTTTGCAGAGTGTATTGCTGGTTAAAGAATCCATTGTAGTGGCCTACGACCACGTTCGGGGCGAGCCGCGCAGCAAGATCAAAAAAGGCACTGCCCCCCGGCAGCCAGACCCGCTGCCGGAAGTCAAATCGCCCGAACCGGAAAATCCAATTGCCCAAATCCAGGCGGCTGTGGGTATGGCCGTCACACCGGCACGGTATTCCACCCCAACCACCAGCGCCCCACAGCCGGCGGGCGATTGTATCGACTGCAAATTGTGCATCGCCGTATGCCCTACCGGCATCGATATTCGCAACGGCACCCAACTCGAATGCGTCAATTGCACCGCCTGCATCGACGCCTGCGACCAGGTGATGGACAAAGTGGACCGCCCCCGGGGCCTTATCCGCTACGATTCCATGTCCGGCATCGAATCGGGCAAACGCAAAATTTTTACCGCCCGCGTACTGGGCTATACCGGTATTCTGATTGCCCTGCTCAGCCTGGATATCGTGCTGATCGCCAACCGCGGCATGGTGGAAACCATCGTCTTGCGCTCGCCCGGCCAAATGTACCAGGAAAAAGACGCTACCCACCTGACCAACCTCTACACCTTCACGATCATCAACAAATCGGCCAAAGACCTGCCCGTAGAACTGCACATGGTGACGCCGGGAGCCGCTATCCAACTGGTCGGCATGCCGCCTAAAACCATCCTGAAAGGCCAAAAAGCCCAGGGCGCTTTCTTTGTCGAAATGCCCACCCAAGACCTGCAAGGACGAAAAACACCGATCATCATAGAAGTTTTATCCAATGGGAAAAAAATTGACCAGGTTTCCACCAACTTCATGGGACCCGGCCGGTAAGTAGTTAGAAGGTTAGAAGGTTGGAGAGTTAAAAGGTTGGATGGTTAGATGGTTGGAAAGAAAAGAGTCAGCCCTTCCAACCTTCCAACCTTCTAACTCTCCAACCTTCCAATCTTCTAACTCTCCAACCTTCTAACCTTCCAACCTTCTAACCTTCCAACCTTCTAACCTTCTAACCATCCAACCTTCCAACCTTCCAACCATCCAACCTTCTAACCATCCAACCTTCTAACCTTAGACGAGTATGAAATTTAATTGGGGAACCGGAATTGCCTTGGTGTATGGCTTGTTTGCCTTGTCGATGATCGCTATGGTCGTCCGGTCGCGGCAGCATGACCCGGGCTTGGTCAGCAAGGACTATTACAACCTGGACCTGAACTACCAGGCGCACCTGGAGAAAAAGCAAAACGCTGCCCGGCTCAGCGCTGGGCCGCAGGTACAATACAATGCCGCCGAACAGGTCATTTACCTGTCGTTTCCGGCAGATTTGGGGCCGGCAGCCGGCACGGTAAAATGTTTCCGTGCAGCGGTGGTGAAGGACGATTTCGTGGTGGATATCCAAACAGGTCCGGACGGGCAAATGCGCATTCCGGCGGCAGCACTGAACAAAGGGCTCTGGCACTTTGAAATGGATTGGCAAGCCCAGGGCGTGCCCTATTTCAACGAAGCCGTCGTCTCCATTACTCCAGGCACAGTGGGTAGTATTACCCACTAAACAACCGAAAAAAATACAGCAACCATGCTCTGGACAGCCTTTTTACTGGGTTTGGCAGGAAGCCTGCACTGCGTGGCCATGTGCGGCCCGCTGATGCTGGCTTTGCCCCTGACGCGCGCGGAGCGCTGGCAGGCTCTGGTGCAGGTAATGGTGTACCAGGCCGGACGCATCGGCACATACACCCTGCTGGGGGTGCTGTTCGGATTGCTGGGCAAAGGCATTGCTGTGGCTGGTTTTCAGCAGGCCTTGTCCATCGTAGCCGGCGGCCTGATGCTGGTAGCGGCTTTTTTTGCCGTACAATGGGAACGTGCCACCCTGGCCCTGCCCGGTGTGCGGCAGCTGACCCAATGGGTGCAGCAACGCATCGGTCAATACCTGCGCCAACACCCGAAAGGCGCTTCCTTGGGGGTGGGTGTACTCAATGGCCTGCTGCCCTGCGGCCTCGTGTATGCCGCCATTGCCGGCGCCCTGAGCACCACCGAAGGCTGGGCCGGCGGCGCCTACATGGCTCTTTTTGGCCTCGGCACCCTGCCGCTGCTGCTGGCCCTGATGCTCAGCGGGCAGCGGTTCAGCGCTACCTGGCGGACCAAATTCAGGCTGGTACAACCTGCTTTGCTGGTGCTGGCCGGCGCGCTTCTGATTTCCAGGGGCTTGCACCTCGATTTATCCTTGTTTGAATCGGCCGTTCCGAAGGCCATACCAGAGTGTCATTGATGTTTTGTTGAACCATACATCCAAGAATTTTAAGGGGTTTTTGTTTTTGCGCCTGCACCAACCGTTGAACAAACGAGGTGCAGGCTTTTTGCGTTTTTTCGGAAATTTGCGGGCATTGGTCGCATTTTTTGGAACTTGTAGCCAGATACCCTGTTTTTCGCAGCAGCATTTAAAACACTCCGGAAACACCGCCTTTTTTTATACCATTCACCTAAGATTTTACCGCCCGCCGAAAGGGCCGAACAACAAAACGACAAATGGTTACCACAAAAACACTTTTTGCCGCCGAAGGGCTGGACGAACGCAGCCTCGAATTTTTGTCCAATGCCATTGAAAAAAACAACCTGCCCGGATTCGATTATTTCGAATTCAAACGCGCTGTGACGGCACTCCTCCAAATGCAGTTGGACGAGGCTACTGCCTATAAAAGTGCCTTTGCTACCGCCGCTACCGTCGGGCTCACCAAAGACAAACTGGTAGAAACCGCCGGCTACTACAGCGAAGTGCTGAACAAGGAAAAAGCACAATTCGACAAGGCGCTGGACTCCCAGAACGCCTCGAAAGTCACCTCCCGCGAGCAGGAAGTCAAACGCCTGCGCGACCAAATCGAACGCCACAAGGCTGAAATCGCGCGTTTGCAAGACGAAATGGCCGGCTACCTCAACCAAATTGACCAGGCCGAAGCCTCCGTGAAACTGGAAGCCGAGAAACTGGAAAAAACCAAATCCGCGTTCGAACGCACCCACCAGTCCCTGATGCTTCAAATCGACCGGGACGTGGAGAACATGCATAAATATCTTTGATTGTGGATGGCCGGCAGGCCCGTCCGCCGGCCATAAAATTGAACACCATGTCGTCGAAATCATTCTGGCAACGTCCTGAAGGCATCACCGGGGGGCTGTTTCTCACCGCCCTGGTAGCCGGTGGCGTCGTTTTGCTCAACAACTTCCTGCCCGTTCTGCTCCAACTGGCTCAAAATACACTCTACCTGGCCGGCATGCTCGCCGCCTTGGGGGCCATCGTGTATGTGGTGCTCGACCCCAAAGCGCGCAACCTGGTCTGGTACATGTACAAAGCCCTGATGCGCGCCGTGACCAGTATTTTTGTCAAGATCGACCCCATCTCGGTGCTGAAATCGTTTGTGGAAGACCTGGAAAACAACCTCAAAAAACTCAGCAAACAAATCGGCGCCCTGCGTGGCCAAATGCGCCAACTCAAGGGCACCATGGACGGCAATGCAGCGGATGTTCAAAAAAACATGGCCCTCGCCGACCGCGCTAAAAAGCAGGGCGACGAGAAAAACCTGGCCCTCGCGGCCCGGAAAGCCGGCCGCCTGCAGGATGCCAACGCCAAGTACGACGAGTTGTACCGGAAAATGGAAATCCTGTACCGCTTGCTGACCAAAATGTATGAAAACTCTGAGATCGTCCTGGAAGATACCAAAGACCAGGTCATGCTCAAGGAACAGGAATACAAAGCCATCCAGGCCAGCCATACGGCCATCCGCTCCGCCATGAGCATCATCAGCGGCGACCCCGACCAGCGCGCCCTGTTCGACACCGCTATCGAAGCCCTGGCCGAAGAAGTCAGCCAAAAAGTAGGCGATATGGAGCGTTTTATGGACACCAGCCGGCACCTGATGGACTCCATCGACCTGCAAAACGGCGTGTTCGAGGAAGAAGGCCTCCAGTTGCTCGAATCCTGGGAAAAACAAAGTCCGCTGCTCGCCCCCACGCCTGCCGCTTCGAAAAAAGCAAAAACCGCCGAAACCCTCGACATCAGCGAGCCGCCCAAAGAGGTGCTGAAAGACGAGAACGACTACACCAAGTTTTTTGACTGAGCATGCAAAGCCTGTTTTTTAACCAGCAACAACTCAGTCAGATCCCCGACGACGTGTGGCAACACCCGGGTCTACAGGAACTGCACCTGTTTCAAAACCACCTGAGCGAAGTGCCCGAGGCCTTGTGGGACCTTGCCGCGCTGGAAATACTCAACCTGGGCCACAACCGCCTGACGGAAATTTCCGGCGCTATTCGCCGGCTCCACCGGCTCCACACCCTCGACCTGGGGTACAACCTGCTCCACGCGCTACCCGATGCCCTCGGCGAACTACCGAACCTGACGCAGTTTTTGTACCTGCACGGCAATCAACTCCGCAGCCTGCCCGATGCCATCGCCCGGCTCAGCCGCCTGCGCTACCTCAACGTCGGCGAAAACCCCATCCGCGAGTTGCCGGCCGGCTTGGGCCAGCTCAGTGGCCTGCTGGAGTTTCGGGCACAGGACACCCAACTTAGCCAACTCCCCGAGAGCATCGGGCACTGTACCCAACTGCGCGAACTCCACCTGAAAAACAACCGTTTGGTAGCCTTGCCCGAAGCCCTCGGCCAATGCCAGGCCTTGCGCAAACTCATCCTGGAAAACAACCTGCTGCCCGATTTGCCGGATACCATCGGCGCGCTGAACCGGCTCACCGAACTCAACCTGCGCAACAACCGCCTCGCCCGGCTGCCCAATGCCCTCGGCGAACTCCGGCAACTGGTATACCTCGACCTGCGGGGCAACCCGCTGCAACACCTGCCCGATGCCCTGCTCCACTTGCCGCTTCTGGAAAAACTGGACCTGCGCTGGACCGACATTCGGCTCGGCGAATCCGAGCGGCAACGGCTCGAAGAACGTGGCTGCGCGGTGTACTGCTAAGGAAATTTTAAAAATTGAAATGTGCAATGGCCAATTTACAATGAGCAGTTGTTGTTAAATCGAGCCCTCCAAAACGTTCAGCCATCCCAGCGGCTGCTCAGCCAGGCTAGCCCCACGCCAGCCAGCACCACGCCATACGACACGGCCGGCAGGGCATACGACAGGGCCGCCCCGCCCAAGGTCAGACCCAATCCAGCCAACCAGGCCAGGTGCCCCTGCCAGCCCCGCCGGGGCAGCGATTCCGGCAGTTCTGCCGGCTGGCCGCTGAGCAAAGGCAGTAGCCAGCGCCGGTCGTGGAGCAACAAACCCGCGTTCAGGAGCAACAAAAACGACACCACGTAGGGTGTACCGCGCCACTGCAGGGAAATCGTCACCACGAGAATATTGACCAGCATCGGCACCAGCATGACGGCGCCCAGGGTCCGGAAACGCGGCGTGAGGACCAGCAGGCCCAGCACCACTTGCGCCACGGCAATAAACTGTGCAAAAAAAGCCAGTCCGTATTTTGCTAACTCATCAGCGAGCCAAACGGGGCCGATCAGGCCGGGAAAACGGTGTTCGGCAAAGAGTTTGCCCATGCCGCTGCTGAAAAAGATGAGGCCCAGAAATACGGCGCTGGAGGAGTAGAAAAATGAACGCAGGCGCATAGATTGTTTTGCAGAAAAGGCTTGAAGTAAAAAGGGCGAAGCGGGTATCTTCAGGATTTTTCGCGGACCTGGTCTTCGAGACCAATGTTAAGCCGGTACTGCCAACCGGGCCGCAGGAGCAATTTTTCTTGAAAATACGATTGCTTTCCGGTGAAGCGCAATTCCAGGTCGTAGGTGCCGGGGCGGAGCCGGCGTTCGATTTGGCCGTCCATTTTCGTGACGGAGCCCAGCATGGTGCGTTCGCTTGTTTTGGTGAACAATACCACCACGTTGCCCATCGGCTCGTTGCGGTTGAGGTCCCTTACCAGCACCAACAGGGTACAGGTGGAATCGCTCGCGGCCGGTGTTTTTTCAAAACTAAGCAGGCGGCTTCCGGTAGCCGGGCCGTTGCGTGGCAAGCCCTGGCTGGTATTGCAGGCGACCCAAAGGGGGATAAGGAAAAACAGGAGTGAAATCGGTTTCATGATAAAAACAGCGAAAGTAAGCGGGGATTCGATTCTCACGGCATCAGGACGCCAAAATTGGCAAAAAAGAGGCACAAACAGCGACAGGAGACCAATGTGGGAGGCTTTGCGACAAATGTGATAGCCTGCCGGGGCAGTCCGGCCGCACCTTTGTCCCATCAGTTTTAACCACATTGCAAACGTTCTAAAACAGTTAAAAATCATGTCAACCTGCGTAAAAACAACCGTTCTCCTGCTCTGCTTTGCTTGCACCGCCCGCCTGAATGCCCAGGCCATTTCAGCCGCCGATCAAAAAGGCATCGAAACCTGCTACAACGGTTTCATGGCGGCTTTTGACCATATGGATGCTGCGACCTTTGGCAGCCTGCTCACCGAAAACGCCGAACACATCAGCCCGATGGGCGAGCTGGTGCGCGGTCGAGACAACCTGGTAGCCTACTTCGGCCGCTTGTTCGAATTTTTCAAAACCCAGCCCAAGCCGGAAAAATTTGAGCGGAAAAACGACAACTGGCAGTCGCGCTACCTGAGCCCGGACCTGATTTTGTCCACCTATGTATCTACCGAAACGATTACCGCCGGCGGCGCCGCCCATTCGGAAAAAAACACCCTTTCGGTGTTGCTGCGCAAACAAAACGGCATCTGGCTGGCCGAATTGATCACCCTGACCCCGGAGACGCCCATGCCCGGCGCTGCGCACTAGCATTTTTTTCAAAACCAGGCAAAACGCGGGATGGCAGGCTTTTTCAGTGTTGGAAAAGCCTGCCATCCCGTTATGGGCACTTACTTTTGCCGGCGTGCCGGGGCTGTGATTTCTGTATTTTAATTGGAAATTGAACATTGAACACTCTAAAACTTTGAAATTCAATAATTTAAAAATTGAAATGTTCAATGACCAATGTTCAATAATCAATGACCAAATGCTTGGAAGACCCGCCCGGCGCGCTTGTTTTTCCCCATTCAAATGAACAACGATGCGGCTTTTTTATTCGATTCTGATGTTGTTGTGGGGCTGTATGTCTCCATCTGTTCTGGGGGCGCAATCGGGTTGCACCGATCCTCAAGCCTCGAACTACAACCCCAATGCCACGGTGAACGACGGGAGTTGTGTGTACCCCGTGACCAACTACACCCTGACGCTGAAAACCGCCTTGTCGACCACCATCAACGAAACATCGGGCCTGGTGATGGCCAACGGCGTGGTATGGACCCACAACGACAGCGGGAATCCGGCGCAGATTTTTAAAATTGACACGCTGAGCAATGCTATTTTGCAAACGGTCAACATTGGCGGCGCCAGCAATGTCGACTGGGAGGACATCACGTTTGACGGTACGCATTTTTATGTGGGCGACTTCGGCAACAACGCCAACGGCAACCGCACGGACCTGAAAATTTACAAGTTTCCGCTGTCGGCCATTCCTTCGGGCAGCGTGGTGACGGTGCCGGCCGGGCAGGTGCAGGTGATCAACTTTAGTTACGAGGACCAGATCAATTTCACGCCCACGGGCTCCAACAACACGAGTTTCGACTGCGAGTCGCTGGTGTACCACGACGGCGAGTTGCACCTGTTTTCCAAGGATTGGGTGAACCACACCTGTTCGCACTACACCCTGCCCACCACGCCCGGCAGCTACCAGGCACAGAACCAGGAAACGTTTTTTGCCAACGGCCTGGTCACCGGCGCCGATATTTCCGGGGAGGGCGTCATCATGCTGTTGGGGTACCAGTCGACGGGCGGGCCGCTGTTTTTCTGGCTCTTGTTTGACTACCCCGGTGGCGCTTTTTTCAGCGGCAACAAACGCCGGATCGAGTTGGGGTCCTTTTTTGTGTGGGGCCAGGCGGAGGGCATTTGCCTGCGGAACAATGGGTACGGGTACGTTTCCAACGAGCGGGTGTCGGTGCTGGTGCCGGCGCGTTTGTACAGTTTTCAAATTTCGCAGTGGTTGCAAAATGCTCCCCTACCGATAGAGTTACTTGATTTCCGTGCCGTTGCTACCGATGCCGGGGTGGAGTTGCACTGGAGTACGGCCACCGAGCAGCACAACGCCGGCTTTGTGGTGGAGCGTTCGGTGGATGGGCTTGGGTTTTCGGAAATGGGTTTTGTGCCGGGTGCGCCCGACAGTTGGGTGCTGCGTTCGTACGCTTTTCTGGACGCCGAACCGGGCCGGCACCGCTACTACCGCCTGCGGCAGCGGGACCTGGACGGCTCCGAGACCTTGTCGCCCGTGGTGGCGGTACCGGCGCCGGCGGAGCGGCCTTGCCGGGTAGTGCCGCAGCCGCTGCCGGCGGGGCAGCCCCTGGTGCTGGACGGTCTGTTGGAAGGCCAGGCGCTGGTGCTGAGCGATGCGCTGGGGCGGGTGGTGTTTTCCGGTAGCGCGCTGGAGCAGGAATTGCCGGCGCTGGCGCCGGGGCTGTATGGGTTGCGGGTGACGGGCGGGGTGGGTTGTGTGGGGAAGGTGCTGGTGCGGTAGTTAGGGGTGGGATTTGAAGTGGTCGAAATGTGCCACAATCTCCTCCGCAATTCCAGCAATTACAGCGTCTATGTTTTCGCTTTCAACAATCGATTTTTCTTTTCCTTTTTCGCCTCTGGGCAATAATGTTAGACCCTCGATAGGTGTTCCGCGCAAAAGGCAGGGCTTGGCGATCACCGGGATGATGGTAGTTTCTTGGGGCTGGCTGGCTGCTTGGCCACTATGCTTATACTGAATTATGAAATCAAAAATATGCTCTCGATAGTCTTTGGAAATGAGGAAATTGGGGCAAACCAAAAGAATAGTCATATCGGATGCCTTCAAATAATTAGAAAGCACTTCATCTTGAATGGAGCCTGGACCAAGCGTGTTGTTGGTTCTGATGCGCAATGGATACGCTTCTAGGAGCGGACTAATTTGGGTAATCAGTTTGTGGCAAATTTCTTGTGATTCGAGGGCATACCAGACCGTGACATCGATTGGTTTGGAAAAGCCCGGCAAATGGTTGAAAAATTTACAAATGGTTTCAGTTTGTTGATTGAACAAATGAGGGTATTCAATGTGATACTGTTTGACCAGTTGATTTAAAGCCTGAAGTGTTATCCCCAAACTGGTTGCGATGTCTTGTTTATTCGAACCATTATGAATGAGCGCACGTTGGATTTCAATTAATTTTTGATAAGCTCTGTACTCC
The DNA here is from genome assembly GCA_020846655.1 of Saprospiraceae bacterium. Lineage (GTDB taxonomy): Bacteria > Bacteroidota > Bacteroidia > Chitinophagales > Saprospiraceae > M3007. The sequence goes on from JADLDL010000118.1 coordinate 32,822, forward strand.
CTTAGCCTCGGTTCCTTTTGAAAGCGGATAGTTTTCCGAATCCGGTGTGGTAAATGATGAGGAAGGATATGTATTTGGCCTTCCAAATCTGCGTCATATATAGCACTTTGCATCACTTCCCGGAGTTCGCGAATGTTGCGGTCCCACTCATATTCCTGCAATAGGCGAATTGCGTCTTGATCAAATACATCACGGGCCGCTCGTGCAAAAAAATTGGTTTTATGTACTGGACAGACGGACGGTTGAGCCAAAAAATGATCCATTAATGGCAAAATGAATTGCTTTTGTTCGCGAAGTGGCGGGATATCCAAAACATGGGGCTGCAACAATTCATACAAAGAGGCCAGTATCTTGTTGGTTCGAAACAGTTCGCTCAACCTTTTTCTTGCGAAAAGGGTAACCGGAAAGGCTTCATGAATTTTTTGTAAGATATTGATTTGGCTGTGCAAATCATGTTCAGGGAAGATTTCGGGTATTTCTTTGAAAAACCCTTTCAAATGGTATTTTCCGACACCAGGCTCCCCTTGCACAATAGCAGAAAAATTATTTATACCATATTGCTGGCACTTTTCTGCCAATGCCTCTTCTACTGCCAACAACGGCGGATAGTGGGGTACAACAGACGCATCGTTAAGTATCATTGCGGGGTCATACCATTGCAAAATGTCTTCTATTTCCTGCCGCCAGTTGTTTAGTTCATAGCTGGCTTTCAACAAATAACCTGCTGCCCCGGCATCAAGGGCTTTTCGATACGTACTGGGGGTATCGTCTCGGGTGACGACAACTACCGGAATCTGTTTGTTGAGGAATTGCACAATGGTGCTGAGCAATTCAAGGCCCTGTTCATAGGATTCGCCGTTCAAGGACAAATCCAATAGAACAAGATCAAGTGTACTTTGGCAGGCCACCAGCATTTGCTGTGTCTCTGTTTCGTCTTTAGCAAAAACAGGCGCCCACTCCGGGCTTGCAGCAAACAAGTTATGACAAAACGGTGAGCGGCCTTCGTCATCGTGCTCATCATCGACAACCAGGATTTGGCGTTTCTTATCAGATGTCATGAATAGGAGCGGGAGTTTAAGCCCCTTGGCTGGGCGGGTATTAAAGTTTATATAACTTCTTCAATATAGAAAAATTATCAAACAACTCAGGGAAAATTGCATGGTATTTCACTTTGACTTTATACCGAATCGCCTGATCGTCTTTTAATCCCAATGCAAGCGCCGCATCTTCACGACGGCCGCCGGCGGCAATCAAGGCTTTTTCAATCTGAGCCAGTTCGTGATAGGCGGTTTGTTTGGCGATAGGCCAATAGGCTGGAGGGGAAGGCAGGGAACTGAATTGCTCAATGGGTTCTGTTAGTATTGTCGGAGGTTGTCTAAATTTTCCCGGTGTGTTATCTGGACTAAAGAAATGAAAGCGTACGGGAAGCAGGCTAGGATCGATGGACTTTTTTCCCTGAAAATCTACTTCAAAGATCAATTCTTCTACTGTACTTTTTAATTCGCGAATATTGCCTGGCCATGTATAGTCGCGCATTTTTTGCAGGGTTTCTTTTGCAAAACAGGCTTCTATTTTTTTGCCATACATCGGGTGGGAGGCTTTGCGTTGCAGCTCCGTTTCCCAAAAGTGGGCAATCAGGGGTTCTATTTCGGCCACCCGTTCTCGCAGGGGTGGTATATGCACGGTATGGGATTTGATGCGGCCGTAAAAATCTTCCCGGAAATGTCCCTCTGCCACGGCCCGTTCCAGATCGCGGTTGGTGGCAAAAATCAGCTGGGACTCGAGTTGTATTGGGGTGGTTGAGCCAACGCGAGAAAATTCTTTAGTTTCCAGGACACGTAGCAGTTTGACCTGAATTTCGAGGCTGACTTCGCCGATTTCATCCAAAAAAAGTGTGCCGCCTTTCGCTTTTTCAAAATATCCTGCTTTGTCGCTGGTTGCATCGGTAAACGCGCCTTTTACGTGTCCAAAGATTTCACTTTCAACTATTTTCTCGCCTAAAGCGGAGAGGTTTACAGCGACGAAGGGGATTTTTTTATTACTTTTAGAATAGTGGATAAATTTGGCTGCCACCTCTTTCCCGACCCCTGGTTCGCCCTCCAGCAATACGCTGAATCCCGGATACTCAGCTCGTTTGCGCAGGCGGTTTTTAAGATCGACCATGTCCTCAGTAAGCGCGATGAAATGAACCGTGACATTGTCTTTTTGTTGTTCCGCTGCCTTTTTTTTTGCTTGAGTGGCGGACTTGAAATCCTGTATCGTTTTTTGAATTTCCTTGTCCCAGGCATCCGAGTCGTAGTCGCCTTTGCGCAGCAGGCGCGCTGCGCCGTTTTGCTCGGCCCGCTGGACGGTGTCTTTCCGGTTATCAAAGGTAGCAACAAGAATAGGGATCGTATCCTGGGCCAATTCCACTGCACGGGGCAGCAGTTTAAAGAGGCCGTCGTCATAGGCGTATTGTCCTTTAAATTCCAAGTCGAGCAACACGGCATCCCAGGCATAGGGTTTGATCTTAGCAAGGCCCTGGTCCGCATCGCTGGATACCTCGAAGGCGTACCGGGCCTGGTGCTTCCGCCGAAATCCGCTGTAGAAGCCCAGTTCATCGTCTATGATCAACAGGTTTGTGTTTGCCATATGGCAGCGGTGTTACCAATAGTCTTCTTCGTGAATGTAGCGGTCGAGACCGTCTTTGACTAGACGGCGGAGGGCGTCTATTTTTTTAGGATCGGGATGTGGGATTTTGGCAGGGTCGGCGTTTGTATTTGTCCAAATGGGAATCAGGTCACCGATTTCGGTCATGAGAGTCTCAATTTTTTTTGATGTTTCCTGGAAAGGCATCCAAGCGAAAAAGGCTTGGTAATTTCGCCACCGAACCATCAGAGAGTCCCATTCCTGGCGGGCCAATTTTCTCCACTCGGTGAGGTTCTGTTGTTCGTTTTCCAGAGCCCCTGACTCCATCACATCTTTTATATCAATCAGGCATTTTCGGAGCCGGGAAGTTTGGAAAGCAAAACTTTGAGCATTTTCATGTCCTTGCAGAAATTTCTCCATCTGCTCTTTCAAACTCCGGCCGCTGAGCGGCAGAAACCAGGTCCAGGGATCATAGAATACATCATACTTCTTGCCGTTGCTTTCATCTACCCCATGCTGAAGCGGATATTGGTGAACTTCTGGCAAGGCATCTAACCAGGGTTCCAAGGCCTTGGGTAATTGAAGTAAGTTCAGCGCGCAGCGGTGGGTGCTTTGCGCATAGGAAGCAATGATTAATTTGACATTTGGGTAAAACTCCTGTAACCAGGGTTTCCAAACGGTAGACAGGGCAAAGTCGTCGTAGCCAATATGCACGGGTTCTATCAACATAAGGTATTCAACTTCTTCTTGTTTATCTTTTGACAATGGTACAAGGCGAATACCTTGTGCGGAGCAGTATTGCTCAACAACACGCACAACTTTATCTTTGGTGGCGAGGTAATGGATAGTGCAGTGGGCCATAATGTTTAAAATATGCAGGTCTTCAATCCAGCTCGCCGGGAATAATTTTGACGAGGTAATTTAGTTTGTCTGCAATCTCGCGCAGGTCTTGTTGTGTTATCATATTAATGCCCGGTGCGAATAAAGCGTGTTCCAAACTTCTTTTTGCATCCTCATAGGCATCGGAAACAAAATCGTTCCCTAGATTCTTCTGGAAAATCAGGTTGGTGATGCAGTCGTCAAAATCATACGATATCCGGTCTGTTTTTTCCCGATCTTTCAGTGTATCTTTCTCTTTCTTAACGGCTGTGATTTGATCAAAATCTAACGCAGCATCCAAGCCTTGCAATTCAGTTTCATATCGACCGAGAAAACTTTTTATCCGAGATAAAATGACCCGTTCATTTCCTTCCCGCAGGGCATTGAGCAAACTTTCCCTTGAAATGTGTTCCGGTTTGCCCGGCAGCAAGAATGGAAGCCACTGATCGAAAAGTTCTTCTTTGAACTGGAATACCTTGGTTTCAAATTCGTTGTTGTAGTACTGCCAAACCCGATCAAAATACGGTTGCAGTACTTTTCCATCGGCGAAAGTGCTTACTTTTTCTTCAGTTTTGGGATCGCGTTGGATTTGAAAACTTCCAATGTCGTCCAGTATACCCGATTTTTGGGTTTTGTAATAAATATAATCCCGGCCATCAGCGAAGAGGAAACATTTAGATAATCGTCCCTTGAACCGATCCAGCAGCCGGTCTACATCTTTCGCTTCATAATTGTTCGAGCGGTGCAATAACAGCATGACTTCATTGCTGCCTTGCGCATATCCGTCAATCAAACTGTCTAACAAGCGGTCAATATCCTCATTTTCCTCCACCTTATAAATAGCCGTGGCAACCACTACAGCGTCGGGGCACAGGTCGCTATATTGCACCGGATATTCCTTATAAATATGATCTTTTCCATCTACAATGTTGTCAATATAGGATTGAAAGGGTTCTTGCTTCCATAGTTTCTCATTGATATGTGGCAAGTCCCGCCATTTCCAGACGATGATCATGATTTTTTTACCGGAATGTTTTTTTTCTTCTACCATTATGATCCAAATAATAATTTAGTCAGGTTGTATTTCAGGTCGATGTCATCGGGCATTTGCAGGGCGTCTTCGACCGCACCCAAGATGGATTCGATGGGCCGGAAAGTCGTGAAGCGCGCGTATTGGGAGTCGCTTTTTACTTTGTCCCACCAGGCCATACGTCCGCGGCCGGTGGTGATGACCAGGATAAAATCATCACCCACGCTTTCCGGCGGGGCGCCTTGCAGGATTTGATCGTCAATGAAATCGAGAATCCGCTCTTCCGAATACGAGTTGTCCTTAGCGTCTTTCATGCTTTCGATGAACGACAAATGCAAAATCAAAAAATGAAAATGCTGGAACCCAGCTTGCTGCACGGTGTGCCAATGCTCCAGGTTTTCGCTGCGGAAGTCGATGAATAGTTTTTCGCGATAGAGCTCCAGGCGGGCCAGTTGTAGTTCTTTTTTCGCAGGATCTGTTTCGGGTTGAGTTCCGGAAGTCTCCTCACCCAAATACATGCGACTGTAGCTCCTGCGATCAAAAATACAAATCCGGGTACACAGGGCTTCCAGCAAATCGTATGTGTCGGCCAGGTCCATTGTTTTCAGGTTATACAGATGGTCGCCCTGGCAAAAGCGGCTGATAAATTCACCGTGGCTGCGGTAGTTGAACTTATCCGGCTCTACGGTCATATGTGCGCCATGCTCAATAGCAATTTCTATACGGGTCGGTATGGCTTTGAATCGCGCAAAACGCTCATCGTCGTTATCAGCATCCCGTACCTGATCCACGCTTTCAAAACGGACACAACCGGCTTCAAAGGTGATTCTGCCGGCAATGCTATCGCCCTCTACAAAAGTATAGGCAACATCCTGGTTGCGTTTATCCTTTTTTAACCATATTGGAAGCCAGCGTTGGTAGGCCTCGGCAACGTCTCCGGGCTTGGAGTGGCCCTGTAAAATTCGAATAATACCCTCTTGCTTATAGATATGCGGTGCATACTGTGCCGGATCCGCGATGTGGAGAAATCGAAAACGGGCCAGGTTTTCCATTTCCGTGTGGGCCAGATCCTTTGAGCCATCGATGCTGATAATGTCTGCTCCTTTCCACAAGTGGAAGTATTTTTTCAGGTACCCTTCTCCTGCCTCGCTGAGGAAGTCCAAACTCAGGTCTTCGTCTGTCACATCCTTGTATTTCCGTTGGCTCACCTCGAACTCCAGCCGCTGTGCCTGATCGTCCTCCCGGATTTTGTAGCCGGCCGTTTTGAGCCAGGGGTAATAAATTTTGCCCAGGGAAGAGTCTTTTTCCTGCACCCGGTCGAAGGTATTGGTCAGGAGCATGGAGGCACAGAGTTTGTCCTGGTAGTTGCCGCCGAGCCGGGGCTGGAAGGAATCTTCCGTCACGATTTCCTTATCCAGGCCTTCGATCCGTTTCAACAACAAATCCGCTGTCAAACCATCCTTCACCGGGTGACCCAGCCAAACACCAATCTTGAGCAATTCATAACTAGACGTTGGGGCTGGCTTGTTGGAATCGACCGGACGTTCGTGGATTGAAATGTTCAGGACGAGGCCCTCGCGTTGGATGGCCCTTAGGGTGGCGTCTTTGAAGTGTTTGACGTTGCGGATTTCATTTTCCAGCAACGTAAAAAAGGCGTGTTTACCGACGACGCCGCCTGGGAAAAACGCCCTAATAGATTCGAGTTCAGGCCGTAGGGCCGCATACAATTGCCCTTCTTCCACAAAAATACTGCGCTGGGCTTGTTGGTTTTTCAGGCTAAAGTCATCCAGGTTCACTACAGCAAAGGAGCCATCCAGAAGTTGGCCATTGGCGCCTCGTTTAATGATTTTGGTGTTTTTGAAATTTTCAGTCTCCGGACGCTCCTCTTTTTCATAAATGGTAATGTTGATATACAGTTTCCGGACTTCTTCGGTGTTCGCGATTGTACCCAAATACAGTGGGTTATTGGCGAAGTCATACCAGAGCACACTATACAAACTGCTGATTTTACCGGTGAAATTCGTTTGCCGGGTGATTCCGCTCCAGAAAGCGCCTTTTTCCAGCAAAAATTTGAAAAGAGGAAACATCTCCCGCGAAAGGCTCGCCTTGTCCGTCAATTTTGAGTGTCGTATTAGTGGGTTTTCATCTCTCCCCATCGCCTCTATAAATTGCTTGCCCTTTTCCTCAAAATATTCGGCGCGTTCTCTAAACCACCAACTCAGGGTGGTGAGGCTATGTGCGCTGATGTTGTGGGCAAAAGAATCGAGCAGAATTGTAATCGTAGCGGTTTTCAGGTATTGGCCTTTAATTTTATCGGCAACCGCATCATTCTGTTTGATTCGCTCATCGTAATACCGCTCTGAGATACTATAAAATTTAATCAGATTACATTCTTCCTGAATGGCATTGGTGGGGTTTACGGCTTTGATATTTTCGTTGATCAGGGAGCGTTTTTGAATATTCACCCCCTTCACATCCCAACTCAAGGCCAGGTTATCGTATTCCATTTGGAACTGCTTGATGAGGCGCCGGATGTATCTATTTTTTTTGAATCGTTTTTTTTCCTCATCTTTAAAAACGATCCAAACGATACCCTGAAAAAGTCCCATGCCCATCAGAGGAATGCCGATATACTTATCTGTTGCAAGTTCGAAGTAATCACCAATAATCGGCTGCTCGTTCTGTTGCACCACACTCATAGCAGTCGAATTAAAATAATCGGCAAGGGACGATACCTGAATGTTTTCTACACCTAATGTGCCTTCCCGGAAAAGGCTAAATACGCCAAAGGTCTCCGACTCCCTGGTCAAATGTCGGTTGTGGAGCACCTCCCAGTTTTGGGTACGCTCCTCCCGCCAGGCCAGCGGGTCCCAGGCTCCGTGGTTGGCGTTGATGTAGTATTCGGGGGCATCTTTTTCCAGAATTTGCCGTTGCATTTTGGTGCCGCTATAGTGAAGTACTTCCAAGTCTTCTGCCTGTTGTTCTCGCAATTGACGAATCCGGTCCGGGTCGCGGTCAAACAAATTGGTGATCAACATAAATTTGCTTTCCCATTCTTCCACGTGGTAGAGCACAGCGTGTAGCCGGTCGTGTAGAATTTCACCGAATTCATGGAATTCCGGTATTTCAAAACGAATATTCTGGGAACTTTTCAATGGTTCGGAGGCAGCCATGTCCAAAATTAATTTTGTCAACAGATGCTCCAAAGATAGCAAATAATATTTTCTATAAAGTACTGATCCTTTTTAAAATGGCTGCTGTCTTCGCCTCAATCAGGTCTGCTTCGGGGCGGTTGCGGGCAAAAGCAAACAGGAAACCCTCAGGTTCTTGGTCGTTGGGGTCCGGAAATGCAAAATAGAACCCTTCGTCCAGGTTATAGGTAGCCAACACCAGTAGTGCCTGTTCATCGGCTACCAATGGGCTGGTCAAGTGTTCAGGGGTAAAATACGAAGACAAGGGTACAGCCTGCACGGCAAAATCCCTGGTTTGCATTTTTTCCGAACTCACAATTTTGGGTTCTTCTGAGGCTGCAATGCGTTGCAGTAAGGCAGCCGGCGCTGTTTCGAGGTATGCAACGGATCGGATCGCATTCCCCAGAAGATAGGTTCCAATACTAATGGGAGCATCAACCGAGGCTTCGTCCTTCAAAACCGAAAGAAAACGTTTGCACCGTTCGGCCTTTTCATGAGCGGTGGCAGTGGGCGAGATGTGGAGTGACATATTATGACTATTTAAAAATTTTGTAAAATTTGTTGAACATCGCCATAGCACACATATCTCTGAAATAAGGTGTTGCGGGGTTGGTGTCATCCAAAAACGTTTCTGCAGATTTTGAGCATTCCCTACTGATGCGAATAGCAGCGTGTATGCCGCCGCTTTTCACGATCTCTTGCATGATCTGACGGGGGTACAGCGTAAGCAATTTTTTTCGCTTTACGCCGCCCTCCAGATAGGCTTCAATATTGCGCCGGCCGCCTTCTGCCAGGTGGTAGATCAGCGGCAAGGTGATATTGAAATTATACAGGTCGGAAAAAAAATCGGTGGTGCTTTTGGCGCTGGCTTTCAACTTCTCCCGCTCCTCGGGGTCATCTGTATACGCAAAATCTGCATAGTCGTTGATGATTTGCAGCATATAGCCGTACAGCATGGTAAATTGCTGGTAGCCTGTGGCTTGGGGGCCTTCGTATTCGCAAAGGTCAAACAGCAGTTCGGCCATACAACGGAAGAAATACACATTCGTCAGGTAAATCCGCTGGAAATACGCCATGACAAACTCTTCTTTGCCAGGGATATCCTTTTGTACCTGCCGGATGGTTTCGCCAATAGTTTCCAAGGCCAAATGGTCCAGGATCGGGTTGTGCACGGTGAAAGATACAGAACCTGCTTTCCAGTGTTGGTAGTGGTTGTATTCCTTGTCGATACGCTGACCCAAGTCTACCCACAACAAGAGTTTTCGAACCGTCGCTTGCAGCACTTGAAATTGCTCCGGGCGATGCAGGAGGGGGGCGATTTCCTGTTCAAGGTACAGAAACAGGGCTTCCCGAAGGATATTGCTCGAAATCAGGTTTCGACATACCGCCCCGTGGTTGAAGCGCCGAATCTCGTATTTTTCATCCAGGATCTGGTTGTGCAGGTACTGGATGACGATGACGATCTCAAATACAAAGGGGAGTTTTTGAGTAAACAGGCGTTCCGGGAGCGGAAATTTTTTGATTGCTGTTCTTATTTCCGGATAGACTAGATGATAGTCGTAGGTCTTTTTAAAAAAATACGCCCGCAGCGGTTTGTTGCCTGATTTGGATTTCAGAAACTCCAGACAGTACGGAACCAATTGTTCATCTTGAAACAGTTCATATCTCTGTAAGATAGGGGCCAAGACGTTTTCTAGTTCATGGACCATCTCTATTCCTATGGCCTCCATTTCCTGGATGCGTTCTGTTCTGATTTTTGGTGTTTCCATAACCTTTTGAGATCTATAAGCAATTTGCTCACGAGTATCGCAATAAGTTGCCTATCCACCTATTGTTTTCCGATAAAATCTACAGAAATGTCAAAGAACGATAAAAAATAATTTGGTTTTTAGGTCCTATATCTGTTAGCGCCAGAAACGTGCCAATAGTCAATTAACTAATTATCAATTAATTACACTTTTTGCCAATTGTTACCACGCGCATTTTTTTCGGATTTTCCGAAATTTTTTCGGCCTATTCCTTAAACGCCCGCAAATCCAAGCCTTCCGAGGATCTAATACTGCCCTTTCCGTTGCAGCGTACCTGGCGAAATACCTTGGCATCCAATCGCGAGCGAAACATGCCGGTAAATACCGCGTACGCCGGAGAGCCATCTGCGCTTTTTATTTTCCAATACCCCGCATTCATGCCCTGTTCCGACATGCCCTTCATTTTCGCTTTGGCCCCCTCCCAATCGGAGAAGGTACCTTTTTGAATCAGGTATTTTTTAGGCACCGCCCGGGCCGGGGCTTCTGCTACATCTGCTACATCTGCTACATCTGCTACAATAGGACTGTTTTCTGGTGCAGCAGGTGCATACGCCGGGTCATATACTCCCCGGTTCAGCGATTCGGTCGTCTTCGGAGCAGTCGTAGTGCCGTTTTTTGAACCGGATGGCGGCTGTCGGCTGCTGCCGTAGGATTCGTATTCCGAATGGTTGGCGGGCGCCAGTTCTTGTCCGACATTTCGCCCCATATACCGCTGGTAACCCAGAAAAGCAAACAGGCCCAACAAAACAATGACGACAAAATACAACCCCAGCGAAGGGCGAGGTTGATCTTCGTAATCGTCTTCATACCGGCCACTATCGTATCGGTCGTCATCATACCGGTCATCCCGACGCCGGTTGCGACTACGACGGCGGCTCCGCTCACCGCGCCGCCCAAAAATGAAGTAAAAATACGTGACAATTCGACCGCCTATTACCGCTCCGACAATGAAGATAACTGCAGCGGAAATAAGAATCGTGTTCCAGGACATCGGGTTGGTTTCCATGCTCCAAGTGTGTTTAGGTGATCAATAGTAACAGGATCACCTGCTTCGGAACCAATACAAGACCAAAAACCAACTTGCTGAAAATCAATTTTTTAATAAAACAGCCGTACCCTTTACAGGGTAATTTTTAAGGCATTTCAGAAAATATTCCGGATTTTCTGAAAACCACCGCCTTGCCCTGTTCCGGCCCCACCCTTTCCCCCTTTACATTTTACATTCTACATTTTGCCTTACCCCCCTCCTTCCCCCCACCGAAAACTATCCAACTCAAAGCCCGCCAAATCCAGTACCCGGTCCACCACCGTAGCTGCCACGGCTTCCACCGTTTGGGGCCTGGAGTAAAACGAAGGCGTCGCCGGACAAATAATTCCCCCCGCCAGGGTCACCGCTTCCATATTCCGGATATGCAGCAGGTTCAGCGGCGTGTCGCGGGTCACCAGAATCAGGCGGCGCCGCTCCTTGAGCACCACATCGGCTGCGCGGGTCACCAGGTCGTTGCTGATGCCGGTCGCGACGCGTGCCAGGGTGCCCATCGAACACGGACACACGATCATAGTGTCGTAGCGCGCCGAACCGGAGGCAAAGGGCGCGTAAAAATTGTTTTTGTCGTAAAAATCAAACGGATACACACTGAAATCGGGCGGCCCGATCTCCAATTCCCAGTTCAGCCGGGCATTGTCCGACAAGACAACCCCCACCGCCGACCACTGCGGGCGCAGCAGCACCAGTTTATCCAGTAAAAGTTTGGCGTACACCGAGCCGGAAGAGCCCGTTACCGCGAGAACAAGTTTGCGCATAGTTGAAGAAGTCTTGTCAATTTACAATCCGCATCTGAAAAAATCCTGAGACCTTTGCAGCTCAAACCAACAAACGATGCAAAACGAAACCGCTGGACGTCCTATAAATACCCGCTGGCCCTACTTTGTTCTGGCCCTGGCCCTGATTTCTATGTCAGCCTGCTCCGCCGACCCCAAACCCGGCGGCGCCGACGACGACGACAACATCGCTCCACCGGCAGATGCCCTGTTTCAAAAAGTACCCGCCGACCAAAGCAACATCCACTTTGTCACGGAAGTCAAAGAGGACTTTTACGACAACATCGTCCGCAACCCCAATTTTTACAACGGCGGCGGCGTCGGGGTCATCGATGTCAACAACGATGGCCTGCAAGACCTGTACTTTACCACCACCACCGGCTCCTGCAAACTCTACCTCAACCAGGGCAACCTGAAATTCAAAGACATCACCACCATGGCCGGCGTGGCCGCACCCAACGGCTTCAAAACCGGCGTGGCTATTGCCGATGTCAACGCCGACGGCTACCAGGATATCTACGTCTGCCGGGGCGGCCTGCGGCCCAGCGAATACCGCCGCAACCTGCTGTTTATCAACAACTGGAACAACACCTTCTCCGAAAGCGCCCACGACTACGGCGTCGACGACCCCTCCGCCAGCAACTGTAGCAATTTCTTCGACTACGACCTCGACGGCGACCTTGACCTCTACGTCGTCAACTACCCCACCGATTTCCAACTGGCGCACCGCATGGACCTCCAGCAACTCCCCGACGGCTCCATCACCCCCAACAAACTCCCCAAAACGGAGTTCGACTCCGACCGGCTCTACCGCAACAACGGCAACGGCACCTTCACCGAGGTCAGCCGCCAGGCCGGTATCCACAACCGCGCCTTCGGCCTCAGCAGCATCGCAATGGACTGGAATGGCGACCACTGGCCCGATATCCTCGTCGCCAACGACTACATCGAACCCGATTTCCTCTACATCAACAACCACAACGGCACCTTCACCGAACAAGGCGAAAAAAGTTTCCGGCACATGTCCAACCACACCATGGGTACCGATGTGACCGACATCAACCTCGACGGCCTGCCCGACCTCATCGCCCTCGATATGCTCGCCGAAGATTACCAGCGCCAAAAAAGCCTGAGCACCATCATGAAGGACGACCGCTACAACACCCTCACCAGCTACGGGTATGGCCACCAAATGATGCGCAACGTGCTCCAACTCAACAACGGCCCCTCCAGCGCCAGCGCCGTCCAAACCCCCACCTTCAGCGAAATCGGCTGCATGGCCGGCATCTTCCAAACCGACTGGAGCTGGAGCGTACTCTCCCAAGACTACGACCTCGACGGCTGGCCCGATATTTTTATCTCCAACGGCTACCGCCGCGACGTCACCGACCTGGACTACGTCCAATTCACCGACGATTCCATCCAACGCCACTTCGGCGGCATCGGCCCCGATCATTTTAAAACCATCTACGACTACCTCAACCTCATCCCCTCCGTCAAACTCCGCAACTACGCCTACCGCAACACCGGCAACCTGAGTTTTGAAAACAAATCCATCGACTGGGGCTTTACCGACAAAAACTTTTCCAACGGAGCCGCCTATGCCGACCTCGACAACGACGGCGACCTCGACCTCATCATCAACAACCTCGAAAGCGAAGCCCTGCTCTACCGCAACACTGCCGCCGATACCAAAAAAGGAAACTGGCTGCAACTTCACATCGCCGGCCCCAAAGGCAACCCCACCGGTGTAGGCACCATCGCCCGCGTGACCGCCGGCGGCAAAACCTGGCAACAGGAACTCACCCCCGTCCGCGGCTTCTTTTCCTGCTCCGAGCCACTGCTATATTTTGGCCTGGGCAACAACACTAAGGTCGACAAACTTGAGGTGCTGTTCCCGCCGGGCAACAAACGCATCGTCATCGAAAACAAGGCCGTCAACCAGCGCCTCCAACTCAACATCAAGGACGCCAAACCCGGCAGCCTCGACCCCATCGCCCGCTACCAGGCCGCCCATTTCAACGAAGTCAGCGGCGCACGCGGCCTGAACTACACCCACAAGGAAGACGCGTACAACGACTTCGACAACGAACGCCTCCTGCCCTGGCGGCTGTCCAACGCCGGCCCGGCCCTGGCCACCGGCGACGCCAATGGCGATGGCCTCGCCGACGTCTACGCAGGCGGCGCAGCCGGTTCAGCCGGCGCCCTGTTCCTCCAGGGCGCCAACGGCCAGTTCAGCCGCAGCGCCCAAGCCATCTGGGACGCTGATGCCGGCTTCGAAGATGCCGGCGCGGTCTTTCTGGACGCCGACGCCGACGGCGACCAGGACCTGTTCGTCGCCAGCGGCGGCAACAGCGCCCCTGCCGGCCGCGACGTGTACCGGCCCCGCTTGTACCTCAACGACGGCAAAGGCCAGTTCACCCGCAACGACAAAGCCCTGCCCGCCATCACCGACAGCGGCTCGGCCGCCGAAGTGTTCGACTACGACAACGACGGCGACCCCGATATTTTCCTCGGTGGCTGGTGCACCCCCGGCGCCTATCCCACTACCCCCAGCAGCCATGTGCTGCGCAACGACAAAGGCACGTTCACGGAAGTTACCGCTGCGGTTGCTCCTGCATTCGCCAAATGCGGCATGGTGCGCGCCATCGTGTTTGCCGATGTGAGCGGCGACAAACAAGCCGAAATGCTCGTAGCCGGCGAATGGATGCCGCTGATGGTGTTTCAATGGAAAAATGGAAAATGGGACGACGCCACGGCCGCCTTCGGCCTCGACCAAACCCAGGGCTTCTGGCACAGCCTCGCCGCCGCCGATTTTGACGGCGATGGCGACCTCGACCTCGTGGCTGGCAACCTCGGCCTGAATACCCGACTGAGTACTTTCTCCGCCGAACCCTTCCGACTGTATGCCAAAGATTTTGATAAAAACGGCAGCATCGACCCCCTGATGAGCTACAGCAAAAACGGCATCGAGTACCCCATCGCCCTGCGGGAAAAATTGCTGAAGCAAGTACCGATTTTGAAGAAAAAATTTGTGCGCAACACGCCCTACGCCTACGCCACGCTGGAAGACGTGTACTCCCGCTCCGAACTGGAAGATGCCCACCAATTCAAAGCCAATATCCTGAGCAGCGCCTACCTGGAAAACCAGGGCGGAAAATTTGTGCTCAAGCCCCTCCCCAATGCCGCGCAAATCGCACCCACGCGTGCCATCGTCGTCACCGACCTCAACGCCGACGCCAAACCCGACCTGGTACTCGTGGGCAACGACTACGGCCAGCAGGTCGAAACCGGCCCCATCGACGCCGGCAATGGCATGGTGCTACTCAACACCGGCGCCGGCGCCTTTAGCCCCGCACCGGCATACCAAACCGGCCTTTGGGCGACACGCGACGCGCGTTCTGCCAAGGTGTTGAATCTTGCTGCTGGCAAAAAAATACTATTGGTGGGCAATAACAACGACCGGCTACAGGTGTTCGAGTTCAAATAGGAGGGCCTACTCGACCAGCATTTCATCCACAAAAATCCAGCACTTCTGCCCCTTGCTTGGGTGCCAGGATGGGTTTTTCAGGAGGCTTTTGACCGTGACCCGCACAAAACGCGCCGAAGTCGCTTGTGCCAACGCGCAATCGAGCAAGTGGGTTTTCGGCTCGCCCATGGCGGTGTTGGCGGCCAACGACCGCTCAGCCGCCGGGCGAAATATTTTGCCATCCAGAGAGGTTTCCACCTGAATACTGGCAGGCTTGAAAATCCAGGCCACGTTGTTTTCCAGGCAATGCACGAAGACCTTGTGTACAGGCATTGTCCGGCCCATATCCAGCGTAGCGCGCAGGTGCTCGCCTTCGTAGCCCAGCCAGGTATCGGCCCCCTGGGCATCAGCAATTTTCCCGTCGATCAGTGAAGTTGCGCCCAGCGCCGGGTATTTGGGCGATGCTGGCGCCGCCAGCGAGGCCGCAGCAGGCGTAACTTGTTTTTTAACAAACAAGGCATCCACCACGGGCGAGTTCAACCAGCCTTCCTTGGCGGCAAAGGCCCGGACATGGCCGGTTTGCCGCAGTTCGATGCGGTCCTTGTACACCGCCGACTGCACCGTTGGCGAAGCCGCTTCGTCGGTGGTGTAATACAACGAGACGCCTTTAAACGCCGGGTAATCGAGCCGTACCTGCAAGGTATCTTCAAAAAACGTGCGGCCAAACAAGAGTTTGGGCGCGCGCAGCGCCAGTTGAACGCTGTCGGCCACCTGGGCGCCTGCCTCGATCCGGAGTTGCGGATGGGCTTGTTGCAAACGGGCCATAGCCGCCGGCGGAACGGCCGTTTGCCAGAGGTAAAGCCGCTTCAGCAGGGGCAACTGTTCCAGCGATGCTACAATTTTTTCCGTCACCCGGGTGCCGGTCAGGTTGAGCGTTTCCAGGTAGCGAAGGCCGCCCAACGCCGGGCCGGCGGCGTCATCCAGTGGCGTGTAGGCCAGGTTCAGGCGGATGACTTGTGGGCAATCGGCCAGAACACTCGCCGGCGCATCGGTATGCGACAGATCCAGGTCTATCGTTTGGGCAGCGATGGTTCTCAGGGCCTTCCAGTGGTCGGCCGAGGGGTGCGGTAATCCGGCAAAAGACACCGCCAGCCAGGGGCTGCCGGCGCCCATGGACTGAACGCTGACAAAAAGTGATTTCAGGCGCTGCACGGCTGCCACTTCGGGCGCTTCCATCGGGTTGGCAAACACCGGGTTTTGGTCGACCTTTTGGAAAGCAGCCTCCAGTGCGGCGGGCAGGGGCAGGGTGGCCAGGGTAGCCTGCATATCGGCGCCTTGTTCGATCCACCATTCCAGCAAACGTATCTCTGTGTCGGACAGTTGTGGCTTTCCGGCCGGCGGCATATGCTTGTCGTCGGTAGCCGGCAGGTGCAGGCGGCTGAGCAGCGGGCTGTTTTTGGGCTGGCCGGGCTCAATGACCTTTCCGTTTTTCCCGCCCTTTACAATTCCCTCGGGGCTATCGAGCCGCAGCTCGCCTTTGTGTTTGTTGGCGTTGTGGCAGGCATAACATTTTTGTTGCAATATCGGTTGGATCAGGCCGCTGAACACTGGCGTTTCCGGGCCGGGCGCGGTCAGAGTCGTGGTGGTCTGTTCCGTCGCCGATTCTTCCTTTTCGAACAAATAACGATCGCCATGCGTAAGGCTTCCGCCATAGTGGCCGGCCAGCACCAGCAGTCCGATGGTGGCGGCAAACGCCGGGAAATACCAGGACCGCCCTTGCCCCCACCAGCTCAGCACCGCGAGCCCGGCCGTGGCCAGCCCCAGCCACTGATGCCGTTGCAGCAGATCGGTTTCGTAGCCGCCGTGTTGGCCCAGCAGCCAACCCGTGCCGGCGGCAGCCAACGCCGACAATACCCCTGCCGCCAGCGACAAGCGAATAGCGGCCTGCAAGTCGTGCCGGCGCCCCCAACGGGACAAACATTCGAGCCCGAAGGCCAGCAGCAGAATGCCAATGGGCAGGTGTACGAGCAAAGGGTGTAGTCTAGCAATCATATGGTAAAGCGAATTTTCAATTCGCTTGCGCTACGCAGGCGAAGTAAATTTCCAGCCAACTGTAGGGCGAATTTTCAATTCGCCCATGTCACGCTCGGTTAGGCGAATTAAAAATTCGCCCTACAATACGTTCGGTTAGGCGAATTGAAAATTCGCCCTACATGAAAATAATTTCGTCCAGAAACAGCCAGGCGGCCTGCCCGGCGCCCGGGTGTCCTTCCGGCAAGGGGCCAAACGGCACAATCCGGATTTGAAGCCGGTCTACCGGCAAGGGCCGAATAATCACTTTTTGAAACTGGTCGTATTTGGACGGCAAGTCTTTCCAGCGGAAGCCTTCGCGGGCATTCCATACCCCGACGGTTTGCCAGTTGCCCTTGCCGGATGCGCCGTAAACCTCGATCCGTTTGGGCGGAAAGATCCAGGCGCCGGCATCAAACAAGGTGCTGAGTTGCAGGGTTTTGAGACTGACGGGTTTTTTGCAACGCGTTTCAACCACTACAGTATCGGTGCGGAAACCCAGCCAGCGACCGCTTTTCAAATCAGCGTCGCCTTTGCGCAGGTCAAACAAGGTCGCAGCGCCCTTGCCTTTGTAGAGGCTATCCGGAGCCGGCTGAAGTCCCATACTATCGGGCAGGAAATTTATTTTAAACAAGGTTTTTTCTGCGGCATTGCCCGGCAGAAAATCGGGGTGCATGGCTTTCGCCCGTACAGTGCCGGAGTTCGTCACCTCGATGGCTTTTTTGTACACCGCAGCACTGTCGTTGGGATAAGTACCATCGGTGGTATACCGGATCGTAGAGCCGTCCAGGTCGAAGGCCAGTTCGACCTGGGCTTGTTTTCGGAAAAAAACGCTGTCGACCGTCAGGTGGGGCGCCGCCAGTTGGAAGCGCTGGCCCCAGGCCAGGGCAGGCAGCAGGAGCAATATAAAAAAGAGGTGTTTCATGTTGTTTGGTTTCAAAAATGAATGTCGTGATGCGCGCCCTATTTCACGCGTTCCATCCGGTAGGGATACACGCCGTTGCTGTTCCACTGCGCTACGAAGAGGTTGCCATCGGGGTCCACCAGCACATCGTGTGGGTGCTTGAAGGCACGGATGGTTTGGTACAAGGGTTTGAGCGTACCATCGGTGTTGTAGCGGGGGGCATTGGCGCAGGGTGCCGACACCACGCGGTTGTTTTTGTCGAGGATGCACACAAATCCTGAGCCGCTGTCCCAGGGCAACTGGCTGATGAGCACGGCAAAATAAACTTCCATACCCTGCACCACCGGTCGGCAAATGTAGGCGCCCGGCAAGGCGATGGTGTCCAGCAACGCGCCTTCCAGCGAGAAACGTTTCAGTTTGTTTTCTGCCCGCGAGCTCACCAGGAGGGCCGGTTTCAGCGGGTTGCGGGTGTCCAGGGCCACACCATGTGCGTTTTTCAACAGGTCCGGGCCACCAAACACATTTTTCACCTGCCCGTCGTGGTTGTAGTGCACAATGTAATCTTTGCCATACCCATCGGCCACGTACACATCGCCGTTGGGCGCAATAGCCGTTTCGGTGGGTTTAAACTCGCTTTGTTTTTTGTATTTGCCGGAATCGGCCGGCCACTCAAATGTGCGGACGACTTCGCCTGTTAGGGTGGTTTTAATCACCTGATGGCGTTCAAAATCGGCGATATACAGCATTTCAACGCCGTTTTCGTTGTGGTAGCTCAGCCCATGCGCCCCGGGGTATTCCTTGCCCCAGGCATCCAGCACCTTGCCGTCCTTGTTGAACACCAGGATGTTGTTCCGGATATTGTCGGTCGTCATGAAAATCCGCCCTTGTTTGTCAAAAACCATTTCATGGCAATTGGTAACCGGATGGGTAGCCGGGTCGGCTTTGCACCAGCGCGGATTGATCCGGTAGCGGAAATTGCCGTGGCCGATCTCCGGTTCGCCTTTGAAACCGGCCAGCACACCCGCGCCGAGCAGGGCGGTGTTTTGTAAAAAATCTCTTCTTCGCATACGTTAAGGTGTATTCAAAATAAAAGGTAAAGGTCTGTGTTTTTAGGCCAAAATATCATGCACCACTTTGCCCGACACATCGGTCAGCCGGAAGCGCCGCCCTTGGTATGGGAAGACAAACCGCTCATGATCAATGCCGAACAGGTGAAGCAGTGTTGCCTGAAAATCGTGCACATGCACGGGTTTATCTACAATATTATAGCCAAAATCATCTGTTTCGCCGTACACCATGCCGGGCTTGATCCCGCCGCCGGCCATCCAGATGGAGAAGCAGCGCGGGTGGTGATCGCGTCCGTAATTGTCATCAAGAAGGCCCTGGCCGTAGGTAGTGCGCCCGAATTCGCCGCCCCAGATGACCAGGGTTTCGTCGAGCAAGCCGCGTTGTTTGAGGTCGGTAATCAGGGCTGCCGAGGCCTGGTCGACGTCTTTGGCCAGCCGGGAGGTCATGCCCACCAGGTCCGAATGCGCGTCCCAGCCCATGTGGTACAACTGCACGAACCGCACGCCGCGCTCACAAAGCCGGCGAGCCAGCAGGCAATTGGCGGCATAGGTACCGGGAATCATGGCGTCGGCGCCATACAGCCGGAACGTACTGTCGGGCTCGCCGCTCAGGTCGGTCAGTTCGGGCACCGAACTTTGCATCCGGTAGGCCATTTCGTATTGGCTGACGCGGGCGTTGATTTCCGGGTCGCCGAATTCTTCGGCTGCCTGTTGGTTGAGCCGGGCCACCAGATCGAGCATTTGTCGGCGGCTCAGGCTGTCCAGGCCCTCCGGATCGCGCAGGTACAGGACTGGGTCGCTGCCGCCCCTAAATTGTACGCCCTGGTGAATGCTCGGCAAAAAACCACTCCCCCAAACCCGGGAAGCCAGGGGCTGAATATTGCCTTTGCCCCTCGACAACAGCACGACATAAGCCGGCAAATTGCTGTTTTCACTGCCCAACCCATAACTCAGCCAGGAACCTACAGCCGGCCGGCCAGGCTGCTGGTGGCCGGTTTGCAGGAACGTCACTGCCGGGTCATGGTTGATCGCCTCGGTGTGCATGGATTTTATGATGCACAAATCGTCGACCACCCGACTGGTATAGGGCAGCAGGTCGCTGATCCAGGCGCGGCTTTGGCCGTATTGCTTGAAATCGATCTTCGAGCCGATCAGGGGAAAGGACTTTTGGCCGGAGGTCATACCCGTGAGGCGCTGCCCCATGCGGATGCTGGCCGGCAATTCCTGCCCGTGCATCTCGCGCAGTTTGGGTTTCCAATCCAGCAACTCCAGTTGGGAGGGCGCTCCGCTCTGAAACAGGTAAATGACCCGTTTGGCTTTAGGCGCAATATGCGGTAGCGCGCCCAGCAGTTCGGCCTGGGCATCGGCATCGGGTTGGCCGCAACTTTGGCCCAGCAAAGAACCCAGGGCCAGGCTGCCGATCCCTACGGCCGCACGATGCAAAAACGTTCGTCTGTTTACATTTTCCATAATCAAAATTATTGTAGAGCGAATTTTCAATTCGCTCATATCACGCACGGTTAGGCGAATTGAAAATTCGCCCTACAATACGACGGATTCATCCAGGTTATAAATAGTACTGACCACCAGCATCAAAGCTGCTTGTTCGGCTGCCGGCAAAGCCGCATCCACCGGAAAACGACCGGTGTGCAACAGCGCTTGTGCCGCTTCCGGACTCGCCTGGTAACGAGCCAAGGCTTGCTGATAAAAAGCCTCCAGGTCGTTTAGTTCTTTTTTTCCACCGTCCCGGGTCAGGATGCGCCGGAAAGCCGCGCCGATGCGGGCCGCCGGGCTGGGCAATGCCGGATCGCGCAATAGGCCGGCCGCCAGTACCCGCGCGGCTTCCAGGATCTGCCGGTCGTTCAGCATGACCAGGGCTTGCAGGGGTGTGTTGGAACGCGTACGGCGGACCTCACAATTTTCGCGCATCGGCGCGTCAAAACTCAGGTGTGTGGGCGGCGGGATGGTCCGCCGGTAGTAGGTGTACAGGCTGCGGCGGTACATTTTTTCCGGCACGGTATCCGGCACATACGAGTACTCGCCCCGAAAAGCATTCGACGATTTTTCAGTTGTAATTTCCTCCCAAATGCCCGGCGGTTGCCAGGGCTTGACCGGTGGACCGCCTATCTCCGACACCAGCAAACCACTGGATGCCAACACATTGTCCCGTATAAATTCATAGGGCATACGAGTGCGCGGCGCCCGCGCCAGCCAGCGGTTTTCGGGGTCAGCCGCCAGGGCCCGTTCATCGGCTACAGCAGATTGGCGGAAAGTAGCCGAGCAAACGAGCAACCGGAGCATGTGTTTCATATCCCAACCGCTTTCGCGGAATTCTACCGCGAGCCAGTCCAGCAATTCGGGGTGTGTGGGCAGGGCGCCCTGCACCCCAAAATTCTCGGCCGTGACGACAATGCCTTGCCCGAATACTTCCTGCCAGAGCCGGTTGACCCAGACCCGGCTGGTGAGCGGGTTGCGCGCATCAAACAACCATTGGCTGAGGCCCCGGCGGTTGGCTGGCCAGCGGGCGGTATCGAAAGGCAGTACCGCTGCCGGCATGGCAAAGGGCACTGCTTCGGCTGGTTGATCGTATTGGCCGCGGTGCAGGCGATGTGTTTGCCGGAGGCCCAAACTGTCGTGCATGACCATTTGCCGCAGCGTATCGTCCGGTTTTTGCAAGGCCGAGCGGGCGTTTAGAAAAGCCAGTGGGCCATTGAGATCGGCTGCAGTGATAAACATATAGGGCTTCGGCGTTTGCAGGTTGGGCACAAAGCCGACTTCGGGTACCTGGTTGAAAAACGCGAAGACGCCGTAGTATTCCCGCATGGAAATGGGGTCGTACTTATGGTCATGGCAGCGCGAGCATTCGAGGGTGAGGCCGAGAAAGGCCTTGCCCAGCGTGTTGGTGCGGTCGGCCACATATTCGACGCGGTATTCCTCGTCGATGACGCCGCCTTCCTGCGTGATTTTGTGGTTGCGGTTGAAGGCGCTGGCCAGGAGCATTTCTTTGGTGGCCTGCGGCTCCAGGTCACCGGCCAGTTGCCACGAGACAAACCGGTCGATGGGCATATTTTCATTGAAGGCCTTGATGACCCAGTCGCGCCAGGGCCACATGAGGCGGGGCAGGTCGTCCTGGTAGCCGTGGGTGTCGGCGTAGCGGGCAAGGTCAAGCCAGTTCAGGGCCCAGCGTTCGCCGTAGGCAGGCGAAGCCAGCAGCGAATCCACCACTCGTTCGTAGGCATCGGGGGCCTCGTCGGCCAGAAAGCGGGCCTGCAAGGCGGCGGCAGGCGGCAGCCCGGTGAGCGTAAAACTCAGGCGCCGGAGCAGGCGGGCCTTATCGGCTTCGGGCGAGGGCGACAGGTCCTGCGCCTCCATTTTTTCGAGGACAAAAGCATCGACGGGGTTCTTATCCCAGCCGCTGCGGCGCACGGCCGGTACGGTTGGGCGTTGTGGGGTGATAAAAGCCCAGTGGGGTTTCCATTGGGCGCCTTGTTCGATCCAGCGCCGGAGCAATTGTTTTTCAAACAAAGACAGCGTCAGGTGGGAGGCCGGCGAGGGCATGATGCTGTCGGGGTGGGTGGAAAAAATCCGGCGCAGCAATTCACTTTTTTCCGGCTGGCCGGGCACGATGGCAAAGCGGGTTCGCAGTGAATCCAGCGGCGCCAGGGCGCCCTCCCGGGTGTCCAGGCGCAGACCGGCCTGACGCTTTTTTTCATCCGGACCGTGGCAGGCAAAACAACGGTCGCTGAGAATAGGCCGGATATGCCAGTTAAAATCCACGACTTCCGGCAATTTTTCCGACCGGCCGGGCAGGCTGCTGCGCAAATTGGCCAGTCCAAAAACGAGTCCAGCCACAGCCAGAACCATCCAGGGCCAGCGCTTCCGAAGAAATACCATGGCGATAGTGATTTACCGCGCAAATTACAGTGTCCGGAGGGTTTTGGCCTACACCTTTTTTATCAATTCCTGGAGGGCGAATGCATGTCTTGCAAAGTTCTAGGCGCCCTTTGCCATTTCCCAACCCAGTATCGCTTGTTTGCGGTGGCTCCCCCAATGGTATTGGCCCACCATGCCCTC
>JADLDL010000119.1 GCA_020846655.1 Saprospiraceae bacterium
GGTGATGCTGACCAGCGCCGGCTGCAATGCGCTCGATTATTTGCTGGACGGGCCGGCCGAAGTGCATTGCGTGGACCTGAACCCGCGCCAAAATGCGTTGCTGGAACTAAAAATGGCGTTGTTGCGCAACAGCGACCACGCCACCTTGTTTCGTTTTTTTGGCGAAGGCGTAGTGCCGGACGCCCGCGCGGTATTCGACACGACGCTGCGCGATGCGCTGGCTGAGCCCTTTGCCCGGGCGTACTGGGACCGGCACTTGTCGTATTTTTCGGGTCGCGGCTTGCGGCGTTCGTTTTATTGGCATGGAAGCAGCGGCACGGTGGCCTGGATGATCCGGCAGTGGATGCACACGCAGGCAGGATTGATGGGCCTGGTGGAGGGCCTGTTTGCGGCCCGGTCGCTGGAAGAACAGGCCTACTGGTACGAGCAGATGGAGCCCCGGTTTTTGAACCGGTTTATGCAATGGGCGCTGCAACAGCATTTTGTGCAAAGTATGCTGGGGGTGCCCAAAAGCCAGCAACAATTGGCAGCGGCGTATTTCACAGATGGCATGGCCGGCTATTTCCGGCATTGCCTGCGGCGGGTGTTCCTGGACTTGCCGGTGGCGGATAATTATTTTTGGAAACTCTATTTCCAGGGGCGGTATAGTCCCGATTGTTGCCCCAATTACCTTCGGGCCGAATATTTCGATCTGTTGAAAGCCCGCGTGCCGGCCATCCGCACGCATTCGAGTTCATTGAGCGTGTTTTTGCAGGAACATCCGGGAGCCTACACCCATTTTGTGCTGCTGGATCACCAGGATTGGCTGGCGGCTCACCTGAAATCGGCCCTGGAAGAAGAGTGGCGCCTGATTTTGCGCAATGCAGCGCCTGGGGCCCGGGTACTGATGCGCTCGGCTTCCTTCGAGCCCGATTTTCTGCCGGATTTTGTTCAGCAGCGGGTCGTATTTGACCGGGAGGCCGCTGCCCGTGCGCAGGCCCGCGACCGGGTAGGTACCTATGCCAGCACCTGGATTGGGACCGTAGAGTCGCCGGAATGAGCACAAGTTTTATTTTATTTGTCAAAACGATACCGATGAATCCATTTGCTGCGCCAGAACAAACACAGACCATGCGGCAGTATTACCGCTGGCACGCCGCTGTTTACGATGCTTCCCGCTGGGCATTTTTGTTTGGCCGAAGGGCCATCCTACAGCACCTCCCCGGGGAAGAACAACAGGTTTTGCTGGAAGTGGGTTGCGGAACGGGCTACAACCTGCGCCGCCTGGCCCGGCAACACCCGGACTGGCGCCTGATGGGGGTGGATGTGTCGCCGGATATGCTGGCGCAGGCCGCCAAAGCGACGCAAGGCTATTCACGGCGCATTCAGTTGTTTGAAAAAGCCTATGGCGACGGCCAGTTCCGGGCGCCCGAACAGCCGGATGTGGTGTTGTTTTCGTATTCGCTGACCATGTTCAATCCCGGTTGGGAAGCGGCCATTGGGCAGGCTTGGGCGGATTTGAAGCCTGGCGGGCGGGTAGCGGTGGTGGATTTTCACGACACGGCCTCCGCCGGATTTCGGTGGTGGATGGGCCGAAACCATGTGCGGATGGACGGTCATTTGTTGCCCGCGCTGGAGGCGCGCTTTCAGACAACGACAAAGGCGCTCGTGCCGGCCTGGGGCGGCTTGTGGCGCTATGTGTTGTACGTAGGCCGGAAAGCCTAGTGGTGGATGGAATCGTTCGGCCTGTGGCCGAACGATTCCAATCCTTTTTTACTTCAATTTCACTTTATTCCACACAAAATTGCCGATTTCCCGACCGTTTTGGCGGCCACCTTCGTTGCCCAGGCGGTAGTGGATACCGCCCCACAAGCGGCTCATTGCGGCCTCGTCAGAGGCCGGGTAGAAAGAACTAAACGTGCGAGCCTTCATGCCGAATTCCATTTCGGTGCTGTCGGTAAATTCGAAGGGCTCTCCAAATTCCTTGGTCAGGATGGTAGCGGCGGCGGCTGAAATGGTGGCGTGCCCGCTGGTATGCTCGGGGAACGGCGGCGTTTCGATGAAGGGGTGCCATTCGGGATCGATGCTGCGGTTGATGACCGTTTCGGGACGCACGAGGTTGGTGGTGAATTTTTGGGTCCAGCAACTGATAAACCCATCGGCCAGCGAAAGGGCTACCAGCAAGTAGGTGACCGTTGATTTCATGACGGGCGCCTTGGCTTTGCGGCAGGCGTGCCCGGTGATGTTGACCCAGTGGCCTCCCGGGCTGATTTTTTTGGTAGCCACCATCATATGGCCGCTCACCGACACTTCGAAGGGGTTGCAATCCCAATACACGGCGGTTTCTTTTTGGGCATCGTCAATGGATTTGCTGATCGTGTACACCTCCATCGCGGCCTTGTAAAAATCGCTGTTTTTGTCTTCGCTATAGGCCAGTGGCGGTTCGGGTTTGAATTGGCGGGCGGAGTCCAGCACCCAGGGGCGGATATCCATCCAGTGGGGCTCGAGGGCATCGGCGTATTGCGGCGGGGTGGGCACCCAGCGGCTCGGGTCTTTGGTGTTGATGGAGTATTTGGGTGCGCTGCGCGTTTCGGCGTAATGGTCGCTTTTCGACCATTTCAGGATATGGTCGGCTACAGCGTCGCCATATTTCAGGGACCGGTCGAAGACGTCTGCCGGAATATCCATGTCCTTAAATTCCTGGGAAATGGTTTCTTTCAGGTCTTCCATGCTGGATTCAGAGAACACCAGCGTTTTTCCCACCTTCATCAGGGCACTCACCGAGGCCAGGGGGTAGCAATAGTCCTTGCCGGCTTCGGGCTTGGGGCCCGGCGTGAGGCCGTTCAACTGGCCGGCGAGACTTTTGTATTCCGGATGGCCCGGAATCAGGGCTTCGTAAGCGGCTACTGCCGAATAGGCGTAAATCCGGGAGGCCACCGGTGGAGAAAAAATATCGTGCCGCATGATATCCGTAATGCGCCGGAATCCGCGGTGGACCAATTCCGGGTTTTCAGCCTTGGTTTTGTAGGCATCGGAACCAGATTGGCAGGCGGGCATCCAGAGCATGGATAGAGCCACACCAAAAGCAAAGAGTAGTCGTACTTTTTTCATGTTGCAGGTATTGCAAAGTAAGGATTCTAGAAACTCGGCAATACTCGGAAACATTTGGCGGCAAACCAAAGACTTGCCGCACTTACCCCCCTATTTTAAATCATTTTTAAGGCCGTTCGGCGGAAGAAGGTGTCTCAATAATCATTGTTCATTGAAATTTGGACATTGCTCATTGAACATTGAATTTTTAAAAATTTAAAATTCAATAATTTGTAAAAGTAAAATGTTCAATATGCAATGTTTAATGCCCAATTTTCAAGTCTTATGAGACATCCCCTACCGCCGAACGGCCTTTTCACGACGCGCGCTGTTCTTAAAAATGGTATCGCTTGAAGGCTTCGATGGCCTCGTATTCGGCCAGGCCGAGTTGGTCATAGATCTTGGCGCTGCCGCTGTTGCGGGCTTCGGCGCGTTGCCAAAACTCGCGGGCATCGTGGCCGGGAAACAAAGGCCGGTCTTTTTGCGACTGGTGTTTAAAGATCGCGCGGCGTTTGCGCAGCAATTCTTCCGGACTCAAGGGCACGGCCATGTCGATGTTTTCAATTTCCCATTCCTGCCAGGCGCCGCGGTACAGCCACACATAGCAATCCTTCAGCCAGGCACAGTTTTCCTGTTTGAGGCGCTCCAGGGCACGGAAAATCGCTTCGAGGCACACGCGGTGCGTGCCGTGTGGGTCCGAAAGGTCGCCTGCGGCGTAAATTTGGTGGGGTTGAATCCGGTTGAGCAAATCGATGGTGATTTGAATATCCTCTTCGCCCAGCGGTTTTTTCTTCACTTTGCCGGTTTCGTAAAACGGCAGGTCGAGGAAGTGGGCCTGCGCGTCGTCGATGCCCACGTAGCGGCAGCCGGCCTTGGCTTCGCTGCGGCGGATGAGGCCTTTGATGCGCTGCACTTCCGGGGCATCCACTTCGCCGGGTGGTTTTTCCTCAATTTTGCGTTTGATGCCGTCAAACATCAGGCTGGTCACGGCTTTTTCCAGGCCGAAGGCCTGGTGGAAATCGTTGACGAAGTCGGCAAACCGCACCACATCGTCGTCAAACACGGCAATATTGCCGGAGGTCTGGTAGGCAACGTGTACCTCGTGGCCCTGGTCGACCAGGCGGATGAAGGTGCCGCCCATCGAAATGACATCGTCGTCGGGGTGGGGGCTGAAAATCACGCAGCGTTTTTGGGCCGGGGTAGCGCGCTCGGGGCGGGTGGAGTCGTCGGCATTGGGTTTGCCGCCGGGCCAGCCGGTGATCGTGCGCTGCAATTCGTTGAATACCTTTATGTTGATGTTGTAGGCGGTATCAAATTCAGTGACGATGTCGCCCATGCCGTTGTCCATGTAGTCGCGGTTGGTCAACTTGAGGATGGGCGTTTTGATTTTCTGGGCAAGCCAGATGACCGCTTTTTTGATCAGGTGCTGGTTCCACTCGACATCGCCCACCAGCCAAGGGGTTTTGGTGCGGGTCAGTTCGGCCGAAGCGGCCGTATCGAGCACGATGGTGGCGTTGGGGTGCAATTGGAGGTAGGTGGCGGGCACATGATCGCTGATCGTGCCTTCCACGGTTTCGCGGATGATCTTCGATTTGCCTTCGCCCCAGGCCATGAGGATGATCCGGCGGGCTTCCATAATGGTGCCGACGCCCATCGTAATGGCCTTGCGCGGCACGTTTTCTTCGCCGAAAAAGTCGCTGGCAGCATCCGTGATGGTGATGTGGTCGAGCGAAACCAGTCGGGTGCGCGAACTCTGGCCAGAACCGGGCTCGTTGAAGCCGATATGCCCCGTGCGGCCGATGCCCAGCACCTGCAAGTCCAGCCCGCCAAAGGATTTGATTTTGGCTTCGTAAGCGGCGCAGAATTTGGCTACATCCTCCTTGGCCAGGGTGCCATCGGGGATGTGGATGTTTTCCGGCAGGATGTCCACCTGGTCAAACAAGTACTCCTTCATGAAGCGCACGTAACTCTGCAAAGCATCGGGCTGCATCGGGTAGTATTCGTCGAGGTTGTAGGTGACGTCGTTCCGGAAACTCAGGCCTTCTTCCTGGTGCAGGCGAACCAATTCCCCGTACACACTGGTAGGGGTGGAGCCGGTCGCCAGGCCCAGCACACACATGCCGCCCGCCTGGGTTTTGGCCCGGATCAAATCGGCAATTTCGCCGGCGACCGTGCGCGAAGCCAGGCCGGAAGTGTCGAAAATGTAGGTTGGAATTTTCTCGTTACGTGTCTGCTCCGGAGAGGCTGGAGTGCTGTTTCCCATACAAAATTGCTCTTTTTTTAGAGGACGAAGGTAAGACTAATCTACCAACAGGAAGGCCAAGGTTAAAATTAATTTTTTTCCGTGTTCGTGCACGGTAAAATAAAATATCTTTACCCGATGAATCCGCGCATTCGAATCAAAGATATAGCCGAAAAGGCCGGCGTGTCGCTGGGCACGGTCGACAGGGTCCTGCACAACCGTGGTCATGTAGCAGCGGAGGTACGCGCCAAGGTGTTGCAGGTGATCGCCGAATTGGATTACCAGCCCAATATTATGGCCAGCCGGCTGGCCTCCTCCGGCCGACCCGTTCGGATAGCCGCGCTGGTGCCCGACCCCGAGATCGATCCTTTTTGGCGCCAGCCCTACGAGGGAATTGTGCAAGCCTTGCAGGCCGTCGAGCACTACGGCGTACAGGTGCAAAAGTTTTATTTTAACATCTTCGACCGGGAGAGTTTTACCCTGGGCGCCCAAAAATTGCTCGACACCCACCCCGACGGCGTGGTGGTGCCCGCCGTGTTTTTGCTGGAAGCCACCCGCTTCCTCGATGCCTGCCACCGCGAGCAAATCCCGTATGTGCTGATCAATACCGAAATTGCCCGGCAAGACGCGTCATTTGTGTGCTACATCGGTCAGGACTCCTACCACAGCGGCGTGCTGGCAGGCAAGTTGCTCAATTTCGGCGCCGAACCCGGCGATACGGTGGTGGTGTTGCACCTGGAAAAAGAGGTGTTCAACGCCCTGCACCTCGTGAGCAAGGAACAGGGCTTTCGCGATTACTTCGCCAGCGTGCCCGTCCGGCAAATCCGGGTGCTGGAGCAATCCTTCGACCGCTTTGATGAACCGGCCCTGCTGCAAGCCTATGTAGCCCAACTGCTGGAAAAAACACCCAATCTCAACGGCATCTTCGTGACCAACTCCCGGGCCTGGCGCCTGGCCGAATGCCTGGAGCAACTCGGTATGCCGCATATCAAAACCGTGGGCTTCGACCTCATCGAACCCAATGTACACTACCTCCACCGCAACGTGATCGATTTTCTGATCAACCAAAATCCGGTCCGCCAGGGCTTTCTCTCCATCGTCAGCTTGTTCAACTACCTCGTACTCAAAAAAGAAGTGGACAAGTTCCAGTATCTCCCCCTGGATATCGTGATGACCGAAAACGTGCAGTATTACCTGAAAGTGGAGGAAATGGTGGTCTAGGAAAAATCGAATTTACAAGCCTGTCGGGAGTTTGCGCAGCACCCAGTTGCCCAGGTTTTGGCCCGTGCGGAGCCCTTCATCCACCGCGTCCCGAAAATGAATGCCGCCATAGAGCCTTGAAACGGCGGCTTCTTCTGCGGCTTGCCGGAACGAGCCAAACTGCCTCGGATGCATCCCGTACAAGGTTTGGGTATGGTCGGTAAATGCTGCATTGTCGCCCAAAAAACGGGTCAGTACCACGGCGGCAGCGCCCGAAACCATACTATGGCCGCTGGCATATTCCGGAAAAGGCGGCGTTTGCAGCAAGGGCTGCCAGTTCGGGTCGATCAGGCGGTTGATGGCCGTGATGGGCCGAACCCGGTTGCTGCGGTATTTTTCGTCCCAACAACTGATAAACGCATCGGCCATCGTGAGGCCCAACGTGGTGTGCACGATCAGGCTCTCCCGAAACGAGCGGTTCTGTTGTTCGCAAGCCAGGCCGCAAATATTCATCCAATGGCCGCCGGGTGTGATTTTTTTCAAGCCAATCATCAGGTGCCCCGAGTGCTGCACCGCAAACGGGTTGCAGTCCCAATATTCGGCGACCTGCCGCTGTTCGGCCGTCAGGTTGCGGCCGGTGTCGTATACTTCGCGGGTCAGGACCATAAAACGGCTGCCCGATTCGGAGTCGTAGGGGGCGGGGGGCGGCGGACTGAACTGCTGCGCCGATTCCAGGAAAAACGGCCGCAGGGTGTTCCAGTGGGGATCGATGGCGGCCATCCAGTCGGGCGGCGTAGGTTGCCAATTGGCAGGGGCCTCGCCGGGCCGGTAGCGCTCCAGGGCGTTCAATTGGGGGTAGCCATCGCTGTTGGCGTACTGCACGATGGTTCTTGAAATGGCCGAAGCAGCGGCCTGCGAGCCGGCGATCAGGTGTTCCGGCAAGCCGGCGTCTCTGAATTTTTGCGCCAGCGTCACTTGTTTTTCCACCAATAGTTGCCCGGAGGGCATTATGTTTTTGCCGGTCTCCAGCACCGCCCAAAGCGCCGCCAAAGGGTAAAAAACGGAGTCGGCAGAGGTGAAACTATACAACATCGGCAAGCCCCGAAGCCTGCCTTGCAGGGTAGGGAAGCCTTTGGGCTGGTAGCGGCTGGCTGTTTCATAGCCCGCCAGGAGGGCGTAGGCATAAAACCGGCTGGCGGCAGGCGGCGAGGCTACGTCGTGCAACATCACTTCCGACAAGGCAAACGTCGCCGGTCGCATTTCCCGGGCGGCCAGTTGGTTCCAGGCCGCGGTCTGCTCCACGTCGCGCACCTGCTCGTCCTTGGACGGCGGATTTTTCTCGCGGTAGCGGTCTTTGGATTTGCTTTTGTTCGACTGCTGTGCCGAGGCAGCCAGGGTCAGGCTGATCAAAAAGAGCGTGATTAAACTCGGAATATGCCGTTTCATGTGTTGTCAAATTTGTTTGAGGTACTAACGATAAAATGGCCAAACAAGTCTTTTCA
>JADLDL010000120.1 GCA_020846655.1 Saprospiraceae bacterium
ACCGCGAACGCGTAGCCGCCCGGTTTTTTCCCCGCCACAGCAAACCCGACGCCGAACTCCAGCGCACCATGGCGCAACTCATGCAAATCGTCCGGCAGTTTATCACCTTCCGCTACTCCAATGTCCACAAAGGAAAAACGGCAGCAGCCTCTTCCACCAAAGACCCCGCTGAAAACCCTTTTTTGCTGCTCAACAACGCCCGCCAACAACTGGCCCTGATCCGGTTTTACAGCGAACGGCTCTACCAAAACCCCTCCGCGTCCCTCCTGCTCGACCCCGGCGGCCGAAAAGACCGCGACGGGCAGGAAGCCCGCAAAAGCCGCCGGCTCGAAAATTTGTTCGAAAACCTCTACAAAGATACCAAGCGTACGCTGCACGCCTCGGAGCAGTTCGACGGCTACAACGAGTACATTTTCAATGACTTGTACTACTTTCGCTATTTGCTGGAACAGGAAAAAGCCCTCTACGTCAGCCTCTACGACCAACGCGCCGGCGACAAAAACCTGCTCGTGGCCATGGAAGCCCTCGACCAGTATTACCTGATCAGCAAATTGGACCTCATGGCCAAACTGATCCATTTCCAGCGCATGAGCGACTTGTACCTGGGCAGCACCGAAGAAAACGAACGCCTGAAAACCAATAAGTTGTTTACCCAACAACTCGTCCAAACCCTCATTGATTCCGGATACCTCCAAACGCCGGTGCTCCAGTTGTACTGCATCCTGCTGCAACTGATCACCCTCGACGATCCGATCGAAGCCGAAAAAGTGTACGACCTCTTCTGCCAACTGCTGGACCAAAACGGCAAGGCCATTCCAGCCCGGCGCATGACCGACCTGAAGGTCATGCTGCGCAGTTTCTGGCCCTCGCGCTACCGCGAAACCAAAGACCGCCGCTTCCTCGAACGCCTGCACCACATGCATTGCGAACACCTGGACATGGCCCCGGAAGGGCAGGAAATTCCCGGCAGCCATTTTTTCAACATCATCGTTACCGCCGTAAAACTCGACAAACTCGACTGGGCCGAAGATTTTTTTCAGGCCTACCAACCCCGTATTTTCTAAACCCAGGTCACCGCCTGGCTGATTACGCTCTGCGAAACGTCCATCCTGTTTGGCCGCGGCCAATACGCCGCCGCCGAAAAACGACTGGGCCACTACATTGCCTACGGCGAAATCGAAGACATTTACCTCTACTCCGTCGCCGCAACCCTCGATACCCGCATCCGGTATGAAAAAAATGAACTGGAATCCGACGAAAGCGAACGGATGATGCACACCACCAGCACCCGGATCAAACGAGACAAAAGCCTGCCCAAGAACCGGCAAGAAGAGCGCCTGCGCTTTTTTTCCATCGCCAAAGCCCTCTACAAACTCCACGAACGCCGGTTTTTTGATAAAAAAGCAGACCTCGCCAAGGATGTCGACAAAATCCGGCAACGAATTTACCAGGAAACCGTGGTGGACTGGGAATGGCTGCTCGCCAAATGCGACGAACTAGGTTCTCCTAAAATTGAAAATAAATAAACGGCTGTACCTCAGCCGATTTGACCTGCATCACCAACGCGGCCACCAGCACAATCAGCAGCGCCTTGGCCAGCAAGGGCAAGGCCGTAACGCCCTTCTCCGCCCGCTGCTCCCAGGCCTGTGGCAACAAATGCAAGCCATAGCCCAGGCACATCCAGATCAGGACCCCGGAATAGCCGCTCAAAAACTCCGGCCACACCTGCGGGTTGAAGGCATAGGCAATCTGACCCAGAATCGCCTGCACCGTAGCCATATCCGGCGCCCGGAAAAAGATCCAGCAAAAACACACAAAATGGAAAGTCAGCAGCCCGCCCAGCGCCCGCTGCACCAGTCCCGGCTGGCCCGGAAACCACTCCTTCCACCAGCGCTCCAGCGCCAGGGCAAGCCCGTGCAAGGCGCCCCAAATGATAAATCGGGTGGCGGCGCCATGCCATAAGCCCCCCAACAACATGGTAACCAGCAAGTTAAAATAAGTGCGCCACTTGCCCTGGCGGTTGCCGCCCAGCGAAATATACAGGTAATCGCGCAGCCAGGTCGATAAGGAAATATGCCAGCGCCGCCAGAATTCAGTGACGCTGAGCGACTGGTACGGCGAGTTGAAATTGATCGGGAAATGAAATCCCATCAGCAAGGCAATGCCGATGGCCATATCCGAGTAACCGCTGAAATCGCAATAAATCTGCAAGGCATAACCGTACACCCCAAACAGGTTTTCCAGGCCGGTGTACTGCGTCGGCGAATCGAAAATTCGATCCACAAAATTCAGGCTGATGTAGTCCGAAATGACCGCTTTTTTAAACAAACCTGTGGCAAACAAAAACACGCCGCGCCCAAAATCTTCGCGGCTAATGACGGGAAGGCGCTTGATCTGTGGCAAAAAATCGGCCGCCCGCACAATGGGGCCGGCCACCATTTGAGGAAAAAACGTGACAAAAAACGCGTAGTCCAGGATGCTATCCAGCGCCTTCAACTGCCCGCGGTACACATCGATGGTGTAACTGAGCGATTGAAACGTAAAAAACGAGATGCCGGCCGGCAGAAAAATATCGAAAGGCCCCAGGTGGCCACCCGCCGCTGCGTTCCAGAGTTCGACAAAATAATTGGTGTACTTAAAATAGGCCAGCATACCCAGGTTTAGCACCAGGCTGCCCAGCAGCAGGAATTTTTTCCGGGCCTGGCTTTCCGATTGCTCGATCCAGCGCGCCAGGTAAAAATCCACGACCACCAGCACAATGTGCAACACCCAGTAAATGCCCGCGCATTTGTAATAAAAATACAAGGAAAACAGCGTCACCCAGGCAATTCGCAGTTGTGTCTGCCGGAAACTGAGGTAATAAACGCCCATGAACCCCAGGAACAAAAACGCAAAAAAACCGCTGTTGAACAGCAGCGGCGCCTCCGGATGGTAAACGAATTGATCGAGTATACTGGCGGGATCGAAGGAGAACATAGCGTTTGGCCAAATGGCGCGCAAAGGTAATTTCTTTCAGCAAATGCCCTACCGGCCGCGCGCCACTGCGTAAGAAATTTCGCTAATGGCCTTTCGGAAATACATCCAGCGCCATGGCCATACTTTTGCCAAAAGCCGGCCGGCGAATCGCAGGGTCGGCGCCCATTTCATCAAAGAAAAACACGAGGTTTTCGGTCGCCATGTTACCGGTCAGGTCGTCTTTGGCCATCGGGCAGCCACCAAAGCCCCGCATGGCCCCGTCGAAACGGCGGCAGCCGTTGCTCCAGGCCGCTTCTATTTTTTCGCGCCAGTTGTGCGGTTGGGTGTGCAGGTGCGCGCCAAACTCGGCCTCCGGGTAGGCCGGGATCAGGCCGCCAAACAGGTAGGCTATGTTTTCGGGGTTGGAGCAGCCAATGGTGTCCGACAGCGAAAAAATCCGGATCCCGTACGGAATCAGTACGTCCACCCATTTTTGCACAATTTCCACATTCCAGGGGTCGCCGTAGGGGTTGCCGAAGCCCATAGACAAGTAGAGCACCAGCGATTTTCCGTGCTGTTCGCAGCGCTCCTGGATGGCTTTGGTGCGTTCGAGGCTTTCGGCGATGGTGGCGTTGGTATTGCGCAACTGAAAGGTTTCGCTGATGCTGAAGGGGTAGCCCAGGTACCGGATTTCGGGAAACTGACAGGCTTCGTCGGCGCCGCGTTCGTTGGCCACAATAGCCAACAACTTGGTGGCCGTGCCGGAAAGGTCTAACTTTGCCAGCACTTCGGCCGTGTCGCGCATTTGCGGGATAGCCTTGGGACTCACAAAGGAGCCAAAATCAATACTGTCAAAGCCCACCTGCAACAACTGATTGATGTAGGCGGCCTTGACATCCGTTTCGATAAAATCCGGAAGCCCCTGCATCGCATCGCGCGGGCATTCGATCAATTTAATCCGGGCGTCCGGGGCAGTTGTGGTGGAACTGGGCAAAGCAGATTCGTTTTGTTTGGCTAAACAAATTTGGTTGCTCAAAGTTATGACGAATACGCAATGTCAGGCAGAGGAATCCCGATGGCGCGCGAACAGATCAATTCAAGTTATACAAACCTACGTATGAAAAATAAAGGACGCTGGATGTTGCTCGGTTTTTTACTGGTGCTATTCGGCCTTACAGCGCTGATCCTGAAATTGGTTGGCACCCAATGGGCGTTTCTCCAATTCCTGGAAATCCCCGGTCGCTTGTTTGCTTTTATCGTCCAGATTTTAATGGTCATGGCCGGCTTTATCATCGTAGCCGTCGCTAATACCAATTGGGAAGAAGAACGGCGCGAAAGCGAACAAAAATAAACCGTTTTTAAAAGTGCAGCAAGGCGCCGGCGCTCAGCGACAAACCGGTGTTGAAGGCGGCCGGGTCCGAACTGTCGCGGTACGCGCCGTTCAGGTTTGCCAGGCCCTGGATGTAGCGCGCATCCAGGAAAAGGCTGAGCGATTCGGCCGGTTTGAACGAAAAAACGCCCCCAACCTGCAAACTGAGGTCGACCCGATTGATATCGTTTTGTTCAAAATCGATGTCGCGGGTATTGCTCGTGCTGACCCCCAAAATCGTCGACTTGAGGTGCACCGTACCGTTCATGGCCACGCCCAAACTCGGGCCAGCCAAGCCATCGAACCGAACCTTGTTTCCGCCGCCGATTTTCACCAAAACCGGGATTTCCAGGTAGTTGAGCACCGCTTTTTCCTCCAGCGAATACCCGAGATCGTCGCTGACGCCGTGTACGCCTTTTTGCAGCCAGCCTGCTTCCACCTGAAACGCTATCACTTTGTTGACGCGCATTTCAGCAATAGCACTGACCGTGGTGCCGGAAATGAACTCCCGCCGTTCGTAATCCGGGTAACTGTCTGACAGCCAGTTGGCATAGTGGACGCCGCCCCGCAAACCGAGGCTGAATTGGGCCTGCGCGGTACTCCAACCGGCGGCAAAGAGCAGGGCAAAAATGAATCTGGTCCGAACTTTCATAACAAGTTTGTGGTTGGTTAAATTTTTGAAACCGAAATCTAAAGCATTAAACGAAGAAACCCCGCAAATCCCTACCCACTGCGAAAAAAATCAAACGACAGCCCCCAGTACCCTCGATTCCAATCCGCTATGACCAAACTTAAAATTTTTGGCGAACCCATCATCGACGCCAAATCGATCGACCAGATCAAACGCTGCTTCAGCAGCCCCGACGACCGCGCCACCCTCACCGCCGATGCCCACTACGGCTACGGCCATCCGATTGGTGGAGTAGTGGCCTACAAAGACAAAATCAGCCTCTCCGGCGTTGGTTTCGATATTGCCTGCGGCAACAAAGCCTGCCAAACCAATATTCGCGCCGCCGACATCGATACCGAAAAGGTGATGGATGAAATTTTTAAAAAAATCGGTTTTGGTGTCGGTCGCCCCAACCCCCAACCCATCGATCACCCGGTGTTCGACCAGATTGCCAAAGCCAACGTGGCGCCACAGCGCCAAATGTTGAAACTCGCCATGGACCAACTCGGCACGGTGGGTTCCGGCAACCACTTTGTCGACCTTTTTGAAGACGAACAAGGCTGGCTCTGGGTGGGCGTACACTTCGGCTCCCGGGGCTTCGGGCATAAAACGACGATGGGATTTATCTCGTTGTCCAAAGGAAAAAAATTTGATGAACAGGCCCCGGAAGGCGGTATGGATGCCCCGCCCATTCTGTTTGACGCGCAAGGCGCGCTGGGGCAGGAGTACCTCGAAGCCATGCGCCTCGCCGGCCAATATGCCTACGCCGGTCGCGATACGGTGGTCGATAAAGTCCTGGAAATCCTCGGCGCGCAGGCTACGTTTGAGGTACACAACCACCACAATTTCCTCTGGGAAGAAGAGCATTTTGGTGAAAAATACTACGTTGTGCGCAAAGGCGCCACCCCGGCTTTTCCGGGCCAGCACGGCTTTGTAGGCGCCACCATGGGCGATACCTCCGTTATCATTCGCGGTATCGACAGCCCCGACAGCCGCGAGGGCCTTTTCTCCACCGTGCACGGTGCCGGCCGCGTGATGAGCCGGACCCAGGCGGCCGGCAAAAAACGCTGGCGCAACGGCCGGGTCGAATACCTGTCCAAAGGCGCCGTAGACTGGGTGACGGTGAAAAAAAACATGAAAAAACAAGGTATCGTGTTGCGCGGCGGCGGCGCCGATGAAGCGCCCGAATGTTACAAAAAACTCTACCAGGTGCTGGCGTTTCACACCGGCACCATCGAGGTGGTACACCGCTTGCGCCCAATAGGTGTGGCGATGGCCGCGCCGGATATGCACGATCCGTACAAGGATTAAGAAATCTCTTGTTTAGGAGAAAGCTCTATGCTGGGCGAAGTCTTCAGACTTCGCTCTCCTATAAGCCGGACTTCGTCCGGCAAACCGGTGATGGTGAAAACGCCAAGTGCGCGTGGCAAGGCGCCCTGTCAGATTATGGATTTGACAGGGCGTTCTTGTTGGGCCCCTGCAACATTTTGACCGCCGACCCCGTCGAACGCAGCAGTACCGCCGCCAGCGCAGCTTGCAACACCGCAACGCCCGGAATCCGGGAGCGCTGATCCGACGGCCGTTTCACCAAAAAAATGTACCACATGACATCGACCCACTGCTCGCCCCGCAGCGTGGCTGTGCTGCTTTTCCTGAGCGCAGCCCTCGCTCCCCTGATCGCCCAACCCGGCCCCGATTCGCCCATTGGCAAAACCAAAATAGCCGGCTTTTACGCCGAAGCGCCCCTCACGCCGGGCAGCACCCCGGAGGCCGCCCGCCGATGCTACGGCGCCGATTTGATCAACCCCAACCTGAACGCCCTGGATGCATTTTATCAGCCTTTTTCCGACAAACTCACCGGCGCCGTGCAAAGCATTCAGGACTACTACACCCAACGCAACCAGGCATTTTATAAAAACCAGGACCCAAGCACCATGCGCGCCCAGGCCAGTGCCCAGGCCAACCAAAACCCGATCGTAGCCTCCATGGGCGGGGCAGACGCCATTGCACAAATGAGCCCCGCCGAGCGGGAAGCCGCCGCCCGGAAAGCCGCAGTCGCCTACCAGGCCGATCCCTTCGGCGCCAATGGTATCCAGTCGGATGGCATGACGGCGGTGTACCAAAAAATCATCAGCGACCCGGCCTACGCCGCCCGTTTTCAAAATATGAGTGAAAAAGAACGCGAAACCGAGCTGCGCAACGCAATGGCCAACGACAAGCCTCAGGTCAAAACGCCGGCTCAAATGCAGGAGCACCAGCAAAAAGTGGCGCAACAAAACACCCAGGCCAACAAAGTGCGCGCGGCGATGGCATTTCAGCAGGTAATCGCCGAGTTCCAGGCCAAGATCAACGAGGCCCAACAGCAGTACCAGCAGCAACGCGATGCTCTGCTGGCAGGCCCTGGCAGCCACGAGGCCATCGAGGCGGAGCACAGCAAAAAATATAAATTGATTCCGGTCGTGGAATTGGGTGAATACGGACACGACCATGACCCCGGGCAAGTGCAACAATTGCGCCGCGAAACGGCCGTGCAGCACCGGGACTTTGCCGCCCGGGTCTTGAAAAAAGACCTGCCTTTGCTCCAGGAACTAAAAGCCGAATATGCCCGCATTGCCAGCGAATACTCAGCATATGTGGCGGCACACCGCCAGGAAATCAACGGCAAGCTGGCCGACCAGATGAACGGCACCGAAACCGAAACTATGGTGGCTCAGTTTGAAGTGGTGCTGCTGGGACTGGCGCAGGATTTGAGCGAAAAAGCCAAAACCTGTACCCGCGAAGCCGCCCAATGGGAGCGGAACTGGTGGAGCGAAACCCGCTAGCGCAACATTTTCCGGTAGAATTTTTTCATCAGCGCCGGCGCTGCACCCAATCGGAACAACGTAAACGTCAGGGTGTTGGCCAATTGGACCCGGAGCCAGGAGTTCTGTTCGTATTTGCGCGCCGATACGACGGCGTTTTTAGGAATAATAAACAAGGGATGGCGGGGACACATGCGTTTTAAAAAATCATATTCCTCCATGATTACAAAATGCTCGTTGTAACCGCCTAAGGCCTGAAAAATGTCTTTTCGGATAAAAAAGGTTTTGTCGCCACCCTGGCACCAGAGCATAGAAAACCGGTTGAAATAACTATTGACCCGCAGCAGCAAGGAGGGCGAATCAAACCGGTACCGGTAGCAGGCCGCGTCCCGGCCTTCCTGTACTACGGCGCTAAGGTCGACAGCAAAACTGGGCGGTGGCGTGGTGTCGGCATGGATAAACCAAAGCCAATCCGTTGTGGCTTGCCGGGCGCCGGCATTCATTTGCGCGGCGCGGCTCCGTACCGGACAATGCAGGACCCGGCTGCCGGCGGCTGCGGCCACCGCAACGGTATCGTCGCTGCTGCCGCCGTCCACCACCAAAATTTCAGCAACTGTCCCCTCACTGTGCGCCCACAAATACCGGACGAGGCTGCCGATACGGGCCGCTTCGTTCAGTACCGGAATGATGATGGTGGTTTGCATGCAGGCCGCTAAGACTAAGAATTTTAATTACCCGGGCTTATTCCACCACCTGGCCACCGCAACTGGAGCCGGCTCCGGCGGTACAGCCGTAGCAGTGCTGGTTGAGCACAATATCGCGATTTTCCAGGGCTGCCAGGTCAAATTCGCTCAGGTGTGTGCCCGCGCCGGCGACTTTGAGGTCGAGCATCTGGTTGAAATCGCAGTCGTACAGGTAGCCGTCCCAACTGACTGAGATCGTATTGCGGCACATCACACCGGCCACTGCACCCGGGTTGAAGGCATCGAGCAGGCTCTGCATGTAGGTTTCGTACTGCCCATGCTCGATCAGGTAGTCTAAAAAACGGCTGATCGGCATGTTGGTGATCGCGTACAGGTTGTTGAACTGGATGCCGAATTTGCGTTGGAGTTGCTGTTTGAAATCGGCTTCCAGCGCAGCCTGGTTGCCGGGCAAAAAGGTACCGGTGGGGTTGTACACCAGGTTGAGTTTCAGGCCGCTGCCCTCGCGCCCGTAGCCCACCGCGTTGAGCAATTGCAGGGCTTCGATGCTGTCGTCAAAAACCCCGTCGCCGCGCTGGCTATCGGTGCGCCGGGCGCTGTAGTGGGGTAGGGAAGAGGTGATTTCCACCTGATTTTCGGCAAAAAACTGCGGCAAATCGCGGTATTTCGGGTTCGATACGATGATCGTGAGGTTGCAACGGTCGATCACGTGTTTGCCCAATTTGTGGCATTCGGACACGAACCAGCGAAAATTCGGGTTCATTTCGGGCGCTCCGCCGGTAATGTCT
The DNA here is from genome assembly GCA_020846655.1 of Saprospiraceae bacterium. Taxonomy (GTDB): domain Bacteria; phylum Bacteroidota; class Bacteroidia; order Chitinophagales; family Saprospiraceae; genus M3007. The sequence goes on from JADLDL010000120.1 coordinate 9,285, forward strand.
ACGGTAGGGATATCGTATTGGCGCAGGATATCGAGGCAACGCTCGAAGTTTTCGCGGCTCATGTTTTCCGCCTTGCGGTCGGGGCCGGCGTCCACATGGCAGTGCGCACAGGTTTGGTTGCACAATTTGCCGGCGTTGAGTTGAAAAATTTCGACACGGGTCGGCTTGATCTTGCCATCGGCAAAGCCGGCCGGTTTGATCATCTCCGAAAACACCGGGAACCGCGCCTCGTTCAGGGCTCTGCCGTTGAGTACTTTCAGTTGAAAAAAGGTATCCGACAAATCGCTGTGCCGCGCGGCCAGCGACTTGGTGCGTTGGTGTATGCTCATGAGAAGGTAGTTTAGAACAGCAGGGTAAACGGTGGAAGCGACGAGTCTACATGGTCAGGTCGCCGGCGTGGTTCATCATTTGTGTTGAAAAAACAAGGCTCGAGCCCGCCCGAATAGCGGCGGCGACGTGTACGGCTTCCATCATCTGCTCCTCATCGGCGCCTTTTTCCAGGCACCCCGAGGTGTAGGCATCGATGCAGTACGGGCATTGTACGGTGTGGGCCACGGCCAGGGCAATGAGGGCTTTTTCCCGCTCTGTCAGCGCGCCTTCTTTAAAAACCTCGCCATACCAGGCAAAAAATTTATCAGCCATAGGCTTTTGCCAGGCGCCGATGTTGCCGAATTTTTTCAAATCTTCCGGATCGAAATAGTGTTTTTTTGACATGCAAACTGACAGTTGAGCGATGATGAAAAAACGTCACCCGGACATACGAGCGACGGTGGCCTTTGGTTTTCCGGCGCGAAAAATATCGCTTTATCTTCGAGTGCAGCTTGTTTTTCTTGGCGGGCTGAATGCCCCCATTGGTTCAAAACCAAGGCTCCGGCAGCAGCTCGGCTTCAGCGCTTGCCTTTGTCGTTGCTGCCTTTACGCACGGCATTTTTCCCGAAGCGGTCCCGGATTTTGTCCATCGCAGCCAGCAAGCGCGATTCCTTTTCGGTATCGTCAAACAGGTTAAGTTGGCTGGAGCCGGGCACCAGATCGCTGAACCGGACCCCCAGGAGCCGGATAGCCTGCCGGCGCTCGTACAAACGCTCAAAAAGGGCCAGGGCGTGTTCGGTAAGCAGCCCGTCCTGGGCGGGGTAGGGCAATTTGGCTTGCTTGGTAAAGGTATTGAAATCGGAATAGCGCAATTTGACGGTGACACAGGCGGTCAGTTTGCCCAGGGCGCGCAGTTCGTAGGCCAATTGGCCAGTTTGGCGCCGGATTTCATCCTGCAGGAAACGCATGTCGATCGAATCTGCCGGGAAGGTACATTCCGAAGAAATGGAGTCCTGCTCGCGGTAAGGAACCACCGGACTGTCGTCTTGGCCGTTGGCTTTTTTCCACATGAGCAGGCCCTGCTTCCCAAATTCGCGTTCGAGGAGATACCCGGGCGTTTCGCTGAGGGTTTTGCAGGTTCGAATGCCCATCAGCGCAAGCCGGCGTTCGGTCTCGCGGCCGATCAGCGGAATTTTGCCCACGGGCAAAGGGGCCAGGAACGGTTTTTCCATACCCGCCGGCACCAGTTTGCTGCCGTTGGGTTTGACCTCGCCGGCGCCTACTTTCGACACGGTTTTGTTTACCGAAAGCCCGAAAGACAGCGGCAGCCCCGTTTCGCGGATAATTCGCTGGCGCAATTCAGTGCTCCATTTCCAGCAACCGATGAACTGGTCCATGCCCGTCAGGTCGAGGTAAAACTCGTCGATAGAGGCTTGTTCGAACAAAGGCGCTTCCTCCTCGATCAGGTCCCGCACCAGTGCAGAATGTTTGGAGTAGGCCTCCATATCGCCTTTCAGCACGGTGGCGTCGGGGCAGAGTTGCAGGGCCTGCCGCATCGGCATGGCCGAGCGCACCCCAAAGGCCCGGGCTTCGTAACTACACGACGCGACCACACCCCGGTTGCTGCTACCGCCAATAATCAGTGGCTTGCCGCGCAGGCTGTCGTTGCGCAGGCATTCTACGGCCACGTAAAAGGCGTCCAGATCAAGATGGAGGACCGCCCGGTCCTGGAAATCAAGTGTCATGCGTCGGCGGCTGGCAAGCAGTGTTTTTCAAAACAAAAATAGGGTGCCACAAAACAAATTATTGAAAAATAATTCCAGGCACTGGTAGCGTCCCAGGCTTAAAAAGGCGCCTTGCCCGGAACACCACCACGCCACTGCCAGGGCAATCAATTGGGCGAGAACAACTGTTTTTTGTTAATAATATTGAAAATCAATTTTTTATAAATAATACCCTTACCTTTGTGGCGGCAAATTGCCATATCACCATTTTCAATTTTTTTTCATGTATAGTGGAACCGTTAAGTTTTTCAATGAATCCAAAGGATTTGGCTTCGTTGTTGACAACTCCTCCAAGGAGGAAATTTTTGTACACGTCAGCGGGTTGATCGACAACATCCGCGAAGGCGACCAAGTCACGTTCAACACCGAGCGCGGCAAAAAAGGAATGAACGCAATAGATGTCAAGATCGCCTAAGCGCATCGTTGATATTTGATTGATAAAATTCTCAACCTCCGGCGGTTAATCCACCGGAGGTTTTTTTATGCCCGCCCCGGGCTACCATATTTTTTTCAGGGGCCAGTCGGTCCCCGAGACCACCTGCACACCATCGCTTTCGCTGAAGATCCGCAGGCCCGACAAGTTTTCTGTCGGGAAAAATATTCCGGTCATCACAGCGCCGCCATCGTCGGCAAACACTTCCACTGAAGCCAGGTCAATAAATACGTGCAAGCGCAGCCTCTTGCCGGTGGCCCGGTAGGGCGCCCGGTCTTTGCTCGAAAACTTGGGCGAAAAATCCAGGTTCCCACTCTGCGTCCGGTCCATAAACAACTCTTGCGCCACGGGGTCGTAGCCCAGTAGCACCCGTTCACCTTTGGCATTAAACAATTCCAGGCCCAGCGGCGCAGCTTGCGCGGCGCCGTTCCAGTCGAGCGTCAGGTCGATTTCACGCAAGGGCGCTGGCGTGTCGAGGGGCAGCGTGCCCTTGATCGGCCCGGCCGGTATGGTTTGTGCTTTTTGGCGCAAGCGCTGTAGTTCCCGCACCGGCGCAGACAAAAGCCGGTACCCCTCGCCACTGCGCCGGAGGCTCAGGCTCCGGGGTAGGGTCATGGCGCTGCGCCACACGCCGGTGGGCACCACCTGGGCGTAGTCCCAGTTGCCCATCCAGCCCAAAAACAAGCGTCGCCCGTCCTGCTCCGGGATATCCGACCAGGTGACGCCAGCGTAGTTGTCGCGGCCATAGTCGATCCAAAGCCCCTTGCCTTTCGCGATCGACGGGACAAACGAGGGGTCTGGTACAAAGGTTTTGCCGTCGAAATCGCCGACAAAATATTGAGTGCCCGAGCCGCCGTTTGGCGCGCCGGGATTGATGCTGAGCAACAACACCCATTTTTGCTCTGTGCTGCCCTCGACGGGCAGCCGGAACAGGTCGGGGCATTCCCAGACGCCACCGTGCGCGCCCCACTCGCGACCAAAATCGCTGAGGTGCGTCCAGTGTTTGAGATCAGGCGAGCCCCAGATCATCACGTGGTCGCCGGCAGCCATCACCATCACCCATTGCCGGGAGCCCTTGTCCCAAAACATTTTCGGGTCCCGGAAGTCGTGGATAGCCTTGGTGTTGGGAATGACCGGGTTGCCCGCATACTTGGTCCAGGTTCGGCCCCGGTCGGTGCTATAGGCGATGCCTTGGGTCTGAAAATCGTGGCGGCCGGCCTTTTCGCCCGCCATCAGGTGCTGGGTGAAAATGGCCACCAGCGGTGGTTTGCCAGCGCTGCCAAAGCCACTGGTATTGTTCCAGTCCACCACCGCGCTGCCGGAAAAAATCATACCCAGGTTGTCGTCGGGATACAGCGCCACGGGCAAGTGCGTCCAGTGGACCAGGTCGGTGCTTACCGCATGGCCCCAGTGCATGGGGCCCCAGACGGTAGCGCCCGGGTAGTACTGGTAAAACAGGTGGTACTCGCCGTCGTAGTACACCATGCCGTTGGGGTCGTTCATCCAGTGTTGTTCGGGGGAAAAATGAAATTGTGGCCGGTGTGGTTCGGTGTAGCGGCTACCGGCGGAAGAGTGGCGGCTGGCCGTACAGGCCAGGCTGGCCAGGGCCAGGAGGAGCAGCGAAGGGTAGAGTTTCATAAACGGAACAGGATAAACGGTAAGCAGATAAAAAGGCAGGCCGGGCTGGCAAAAATAGAATCTTTCGGCAGATTTCAGCGGTAGCGCCAAAACCAGCACAGCAGCATCGCCCGGTGCACGTACCTTTGCCGATCTATGCGTTTGAACTACCTGTTTTATTTTGTCCTGCTGCTGCCGGCCAGCCTGTTTGCCCAAACGGGCACGTTTGACAACAGCAACGAAGGGTGGCTGGCCACCGGCGATGCCACCAGCCCCGACGCCGTTTGGCAAGCCAGCGGCGGCAACCCCGGCGGCTACATCCGCGTGACGGATGCTTCGGTAGGCGGTACCTGGTATTTCGAAGCGCCCGCTCGCTACAACAGCAACCTCTGCGAAGCCTATGGCAAATTCCTGCGCTGGGACCAGTTCACCAGCGATACCGCCAACCAGCAGGTCTCGGGGGGCAACCCCGATGTGGTGATCGAAGGCGGCGGCTTTACGCTGGTGTTCGACAACGCCGAAAACCCCGACCTCGAATGGCGGCACTACGACGTGCTCCTCACCGAAAACGCCGGCTGGCGCCTCAATTCCATCCTTGGCCCTGTGCCCACCAATGCCCAATTTCGCGCCACCCTCGCCAGCGTCAATGCCATTCGTATTCGCGGCGAATACCGGGCGCAGGCCGACTACGGCGGCCTGGATAATTTTGTGCTGGAAAGCAGTTTTCGCTTCGACCTGGATGCCGACAACAGTTCGGGCGAACTGACCGGCGGCTTCACCGCCGATACGTCCTGCATCCCGGAAGCGCCGTTGGTGGACCTCGATGTGGATTTGTTTTCAGGAAAAATCCTGGATTCCATCGTCATTCGCCTGCCTTTTGCTGCCAACAATGTATTCGAAACCCTGGGCGCAGGGCTGTTGCCGCCCAGTATCCAAGCACAAAACATAGCGCCGGGCTGGCTGCGCCTGGCAAACACCGGCGGCGCCACGGTCGCCGATTTTATAGCCGCCCTCCTGACGGTCCGGTACCGAGACCTGTCGCTCCAACCCGCCCGCAAGACGCGTATCGCCATCGTTCGGGTCTACTCCGAATGCGGCGAAATGGCCTCCCGCTACGCGTATCTGCCTATTTTTCCGCCGGGAAATGCCGGCCTGGATGCCGATACGGTGCTCTGTGCCACTGGGGCTGCCATAGATTTGTTGGCCGTGCTGGACGGCACACCGGATGCCGGCGGGGTTTGGCGCCCGGTCCTGGCCTCGGGCAACAACCTGTTTGAGCCATCCATACAAGCGGCCGGGGCCTACCAATATGTGCTCCCCGATGCCGGACCATGCCCCGGCGACACTGCAACGGTACACGTGGAAATCGAAGATGTTTTAGCCTGGCAATCCGATACCACCCTGTGTTACGGCGACACCCTGCAACTGCGTATCCCGCAGGGTTTGCTCGATTGGCAGTGGGGTAGCGGTAGCCAACAGACCCGGTTGGAAGTTGTTGAGCCCGGCAGCTACCGCCTGACCGGAGAGACGCAGTATTGTGCCTTTGACGATTCGATAGCCGTACAGTTTTACACCTGCGAAGAATGCCCGCTGTATGCCCCCAATGTTTTTTCACCCAACGACGATGGCCGCAACGACCACTGGCAACTTTTTTTGCCCTGCGCGTGGCAACGCTTTCGCCTGGAGGTGTTTGACCGCTGGGGCAATCAGGTGTTTGTAGCAGACCAGCCGGAACTGGCCTGGGCCGGCGACTGGAAGGGCAAGGCCGCAGCCGCCGGCGTGTACATCTGGCGCCTGGAATGGGTAGGCGAATTGTTCGGCGAACAAAAGACGTACCGCCTGGGCGGCGATGTGACCTTGCTGCGCTGAGCGCGGCATGTCAGCAGATTGATCCGTTAAAAATATACCCGGTACATCAGGTTGGGGAAAAAGCCAAACTGTTTCATGTAGCCGATCTTATTTGGCTCAGACTCGTCATAAAACTCGGTTATTTTCCCTTTGTTGTTGGTGATGTTGTCGAGGTTCAGGAAGAGTTCGTGCGTAGCCCGGCGTTTGTTCCACTTGTAACTGGCCGAAACCTGTACCTGGTAAGTATCCCCGATACTGTTGTCGAAGGCTTTGGTGTAGTCCCAATATTTGTTGTTGAGGGGGGCAACGGCGAGATTGCCCTGTTCGTCGCGCAGCAGGGGGATGATTTTCCGGCCACCGCCGAAGAACAATTTGGCGTTCAGGCCCAGTGTTTGGTTGTGTTTTTTTCCCAGTGCCGGGAATTCCTTGCCGCACAGGACATTCACCAAATAATTTCCATTGAATGGCGTGTTGCGCTCCCTGCCGTCGAGGGGCGTATATTTTGATTCGTAGAGCGAGGCATTGATTAAAAAATAATAGTGTTGGCTAAAAAACTTTTCGACGCTGAGTTCTACGCCATAGTTTCGACCTTTTCCCTGATTGACCAGTTCAACATACCGAAAATCAAGCCCTTCCACAATCGTGGAAAAATAACTGGTGTCTTTGTTTTCGACGGGCAGCTTGTACAATTGCTGGTAGTACAACTCTGCTTTCACCCGCATATTCCGGCCGATCCGCCGCTCAAGACCCAAGACCCAATGATGGGCTTTCAGCAAATCCAGGTCGCGGTTGGGTTCGATGATGCTACCGTCGGCTTGCTGCACCTTGGCAAAATAATGGTGGATACTCTCCATGCTGCTGTGTTTGCCATAGCCCAGGTGGAGGGCGCAATCGGGCGTGGCGTTCCACTCCAGGGCTACGCGAGGCTCCAGCGTGCTTTTTTTGTTGAACAGCACATTCATATTGTGGAGGCCCGATACGATCGAGAAGCGGTCGTTGGCGCGGAATTTCCAACTGACAAAATTTCGGACGGTGCCGACTTGTTCGTCCACATCCAGCAGGACAAAGCGGCTGCCGGCATCGCCCCGGTATTGGCTTTGGTCAAAGCGGTAGTTGAACAAGGTGTATTTCGTGCCGACCTGAATTTTGTGCCGGGCATTGAACTTGTGGTGGTAGGTCATCGAGCCCCGATACGTGGGTTTTTGCAAACGGCCTTGAAAATTCAACTTTTTTTGGACCACCGAATCGCGCAGGAACAGCCCTTCATCGTCATATAGTTTGACGATACCGGCCTCAAAAATATCATCCCGGATGCCTTCGCTGGAGCCGGTGAGGGTGGTGTTTAAAAAACTGTTTTTGCCAATGCTGATGCTGTGCCGGATGCCCAGGTTGAGCAGGTGTGCCGTTTTGTCAAAGTCATTTCGGATCTCGGCGCGGGAGGCGTTGTTGCCTGGAATGACCCAGATGGCGGGCGTCACATCTTCAAAACTGAAATTGCTGGCGCCACCAAGCCCGAATACAGAAAATACGCCGGCTTTTTGGGTGGGGAAAACCAGTTTGAACGCAGCATCCTGGAATTTCAACACACCGCTGACATCGCCCAAAAGCCCCAGTTGGCTCAGCAAACCCGCCGTGGAGTAGCGGTAATTGACCAAAAAAGAGCCGCCGTAGTTTTTTTTGAAAGGCCCTTCGATGGTCATTTCAGTACCCAGCAGCCCGAACCCAAACACAGATTCAAATTTTTCGTTGTTGCCGGCCCGCAGCCGCACATCGTACACCCCGGAAAGGGCGTCGCCATACTCCGGCGAAAACGCGCCTGTGTAAAAATCGGAGCTCGCGAGGAGGTTGTTGTTCAGAATACTGACCGAGCCGCCTACCGCACTTTGATCTCCGAAATGGTTGGGGTTCGTAATTTGCTCGCCTTCGAGCCGCCACTGCACATATTTGGGCGAGTTGCCCCGCACGATAATATCGTTGCTGCCGTCCTGGGTGCTCGTGATGCCGGCAAAATTGGAGAGGATGCGGGACGGATCGTTGAAGCCGCCCGCGTAGCGGTTGGTTTCTTCCGGAGAAATGGACCGGGCGCTGAGGATCGCCATTTCATTGAAAGCAGCCCCCTTGTTTGGGTTCGCTGTCACGGCCATTTCCTTTATTTTGAGGGTAGATTCCTGCATTTCCAGCCGTAGCACGACTTCTTTGCCCGAATTGACCACAATATTCGGAACCCGCAGGTTTTCGTAGCCGAGGTACGACAATTGTAGCGTAACCCGGCCGACGAGCACGTTTTCCAGTCTGAAATTGCCTTGCTCGTCCGTGATACTGCCCTGTACGGGCTCGCTGTTCAGCAGGACCACCTGCGCGCCGATGAGCGGCAATTTGCTATCGGCGTCGAGAAGGGTGCCGCGGACGGTTTGGCTGAGGTTTTGGGTAAAGGATTGGCTGATAAAAACGGCGATGAACAAGGCCGTTAACCTGAGTTTTTGCTCCATGATTTGCTCATTTAAAAGTGACGAACCCGCATTGGGCGAATCCGGCAGCAAAATTCAATGGAGCGATGCGGCAGTTCATTGACGTTTGGTAAGAACGGCGCAGCGGGCAAAAAAAGAGTGATTATTTCATCATAATCCGTCTTCGGATGCGGCTCAGGGATTCAGGCGTGACGCCGAGATAACTCGCCAATTGGTACTGCGGCACCCGGTCGAGGAGGTCCGGGCGGGTTTTCATCAAATTCAGGTAGCGTTCTTCCGGGCTGCTGATGATGTATTCGGCGAGAACTTCCTGGCTCTTTTGGAGTTCTTTTTCCACGCCCATCCGATTGAGCGTTTCCATCCGGGGTAGTTGTTCAAAAAAATTCCGCTCGTCTTCCGGCCGACCCTCGATCAGGATACAGTCTTCGTTGCAAACGAGAAATGATTTTGAAGGTTTGTTCTCAAACGGAAAACCGCTGATGCTGACGGGTTGCCCCTCGGTAAAAAAACTGGTGGTTTTTTCCACGCCATCTACCAGGTAATATTGCCGGACACAGCCTTGCAGCACAAAATAACAGATGTTGAGTGCCTGCCCTTCGCGCAGCAAAACCTTGCCACGTGGGTGCGACCGGATGTTGATCAACTCAAAAATGGTGTTGATTTCGGCATCGCTGAGGGGGGCGATTTGGGTCATGTAATCCAGCAGCACCTGTTCGGCTGCGGATAGCCGACGGGGTTTGGTGGCCAAAAGTTTGGGCTGTGGCGCCAATGCATCTACCATGTTTGCTCTTTTTTGGAAGGATAAAACGGTACGGGTATGGGAGTAGAGGCCCAAAATGGGCAGCATGGAAATCCCGGTCTTGTTTTTTCGGCAGATGCTCCGGTTTTCTTGATGGACCTACATAATCCTTTGCCTACCGGTTCTCCGCATTGATCTTGGCCAGGGCATCCAGACCAGGAAACAAATCGTCTTCGGCCAGCGTATTCAGGGGCCGGTCGACGGTATCCAGCATCTCGTGCAGGTCCCGGGTGTCGGGGTCCAGGTAGATAATGCCGGTCAGGATTTCGCCTTTGGCCCGGGCGCCGTGCAGCCGCTGGAAGGCGGAATTCCGGTCGGCGGGGTCCCAGCCAGGCGCCAGTTTGTGCAATTCCACCAGCGAATCGTCGTGCATTTTGATCACTTTGCTCGATCCTTCGGTGTATTGGGTGGTGATTTCGCTTTTATACGGCACATAGTCGACGGCGGCGGTCGCCTCGATGTGTTCGCGCACATAGTCGTAGGATTTGGTGGAACCCTTGTTGTTGTTGAAGGTGACGCAGGGCGACAGCACGTCGATGAAGGCAAAGCCGCGGTGGGCCAGGGCTGCCTGGATCATCGGCACGAGTTGCTCCTTGTCGCCCGAAAAACTCCGGCCCACGAAGGTGGCGCCCAATTCCAGGGCGAGCCCGCACAAATCGATGTTTTGAAACTGGTTGGCGGCGCCGCCTTTGCCTACCGAGCCGATATCGGCGGTTGCCGAGTCCTGCCCTTTGGTCAGGCCATAGCAGCCGTTGTTCATGACAATGTAGACGATGTTGAGGTTGCGGCGGATGGCATGCACAAACTGGCCCATGCCGATGGACGCCGTGTCGCCGTCGCCTGATACGCCAAGGTAGATGAGATCGCGGTTGGCCAGAATAGCGCCGGTAGCCACCGAGGGCATACGCCCGTGCACGGAGTTGAAGCCGTGCGAATTACCCAGAAAATAAGTTGGCGTTTTGGACGAACAGCCGATGCCCGAAAGTTTGGCAATGCGGTGTGGTTCGATATTCATGTCAAAACAGGCCTGAATAATGGCTCCACTGATGGAATCGTGGCCACAGCCGGCGCACAAGGTGGACAAAGCGCCTTCGTAAAACTGGCGGGTGTAGCCTAAGGTATTTTTAGGCGCATCTGGGTGGCGAAACTTTGGACGAAGAAAAGTCACTCGGCGTACGGATTTTTTAAATTACAAATGTGGGTTTTCCGGAACGGGTATGTTTTTAATATTTGAATGCAATGGTACAAGGTTTTCTGGGCAAGCCATAAAAAATGACAAGGCACACCGGTTCCGGAAAACTCCCCTCGGCAGCCGTTTTACCGGCGTCCGCCAAACCAGCCAAACCGCAAAGTAAGGCCGTAGGTGAGGGCATTCAGGTCGTTTTTCCCCAACGAGCCCCAGCCATCGAAGCCGCCGACATACCGGTAGCCCACTGTGCCACTCAGGCGAAACCAACGCGCTACGTTCAACTCGAGCCCGGCTTCCGGTATGGCCACGAAGATGGCATCGTTCCAGTCCTCGTCAAACTCCCAGTCGTCGTCAAAATTGCCCGAACCGGTTGCACCGCCCGCAATTTTCAGGGAGGTGTACAGGTGCAGCAATTTGTGCGAAGGCAGCACGTATCCCAACCAAAGGCCGCCATAGCCGAGGGCCAGGCGGTCGCCCTGAAATTTTGGGGTACTGAACGTTTCGCCCATGCCGAAAAAGCCGGCGGAAAAGCGATTAAAAACCAGCCCGACCCCGCCACCAGCGCCATAGGCGGAGTGGCCGTTGGCCTTGCTGTAGGTAAAAATGGGGCTGCAAAAAGCGCCGGAAATCCGGGCATTTCGAAACAGCGTTTCTTCGCTTTGTTCTTGAGCGAAAGCGAATATCGGGGCAAAAGCAAAAATGAAAAGCAGCGTTTTTGTGTACATAGAAACCTTTTTTACAAGTGAAGTTTCCATTGAGACACGCATACCCGCTTTTACCCTGATCCCGCTTGAAAAATTGTTTCGAAAAAATACAATCGTTTATTCCGTCAATTCAATCAGCATTTCTTCACTCTTGCCGTTGCGGCCGCGCAACCCCGGCAGCACCTGTTTGCGAATGGTTTCGGCGGTAATGGGGAAGCCATCGTAGTTCAGCACGGGCACCAGGCGCAAGGGGTTGATTTCCAGGTCGTTGACCAGCAGAGCCCGCATTTGTGCGTCGCGGTTTTGCTCCACTACATACACCCGGTCGTGTTGGGTGATGAAGTCGCG
>JADLDL010000121.1 GCA_020846655.1 Saprospiraceae bacterium
GTGACTACGGCAAAGGGCACAACGCCATCGCGCTGGACAAAAACCTGCTGAACACCACCGGCGTGCTCTACTACAAACTGGAAACGCCGACCGACAGCGCCGTGCGCAAAATGATTCAAACCAAGTAGTGTAGGGCGAAATTGCATTTCGCCTGCCAGCAAGGTTTCCAATATTCATCGCCTCGTTCCGGATGCCCGGGACGAGGCGATGTTGTTATTGCCGCAAAAAGTGGTGTGAAAAAAAAGGCGTAGAAACCCGTACCTGGGTTCAAAAAGACACAAAAAAGGCCCGGCTGTGAAAGCCGGGCCTTGTGCGGAGAGGGAGGGATTCGAACCCCCGGTACCCGCGAAGGTACGTCTGATTTCGAATCAGGTGCATTCAACCACTCTGCCACCTCTCCGGAAGTATTGGTAAACGGCCACGCATCGGACAAAAAACAGACTCAACAATAAACATGCCTGTCTTTTCAGTAACTCTGTATTCCAGCGGAGAGACGGGGATTCGAACCCCGGATACGCTTTTGACGTATACACACTTTCCAGGCGTGCTCCTTAAACCACTCGGACATCTCTCCGAAATTTCCCGCCAGGGAATAAATTCTCTACAACGTAGCCTTTACTTCTTTGCCTTTTTTAAAAAGCGGCGGCAAAGGTACACAGAGGTTTTTCAATTTGCAAGCGCTCGGGCCAGCAGAATTTTACAACTTCACTTTCGCCGGGGCTGTATCTTTGGCCGTGCATGGATACCAGTTTTCTTTTTCGCCGGCGTACCCGGCAAGCGACGACCATTGTGTTGCTGCTGATCACCGTCCTGACCATGGCGGCGGCCGAGCGGCCGGCCCTGCATTGGGGCGCTACGCAAGCGGCCTGGGTAGCCTGTATTTACCTGCTGATGGCTATGGCCTTGCTCGTGTTCAGCCGCACCCGCCTCATGTTTGTTTGCCTGGGCTGTAGCGCTGCGATTTCTTTGTTTTTTTATGAAATAAAACCACCCGCCGCCGCACCACCCGCGCCCGGCTGGTACGAACAACAAGACAGCCTTCGCCATGAGTCTACGCCAACGCATCGATAGTTTCCGGTACGCGTTTCAGGGAATGGCCGATTTGTTTCGCACACAGCCCAATTCGCAGTTTCACCTGGCCGCCGCCGTGCTGGTCGTGGGCGCCGGCTACTGGTTGCAGTTGAGCCGCAGCGAATGGGCCGCTATCGTGCTCTGCATTGTCCTGGTGATTGCCCTGGAAGCCCTCAATACCGGCCTGGAATACCTGACCGACCTGGTTTCTCCCGATTACCACCCCCTGGCCGGCAAAGCCAAGGACGCCGGCGCTGCTGCCGTGCTGATCGGCGCCATCGGCGCGGCCATCGTGGGGCTACTTATTTTTGGACCCAAACTACTGGCTCGCCTGGGCTGACGCAACACGATGAAAACCCTTGTCTGCTGCTTTTTCCTGTGCCTGGGCGCTCACCCGCCCGCCGCCCTTGCGCAATCGGCCCCGCCCCACCTGTTTTCGCTGCAAGCCGCCGACACCCTGCACCGACCCCGTTTCTGGACGGCGCTGGGGGCCGGCACTGCCACCTACGCCGCATCGATGACCGGCTTGTACAAGGCCTGGTATGCCGATTACCCCGCCACCCGCTTCCATTTTTTCAACGACCTGGGCGAGTGGAACCAGATGGATAAAATGGGCCACTGGCTCATGTCGTACAACGAAAGCCGCTGGGTATATGGCGGCGCCCGCTGGACCGGCCTCCCGCCCCGCATGGCTGCCTGGGTGGGCTTTGCCGGCGGGCAATTGATTCAAACTTCTTTTGAAATTTTCGACGGCTTTTCGGCCCAATGGGGTTTTTCCTGGAGCGATATCGGGTTTAACCTCTTGGGCTCGGGCTTGTTTCTGGGGCAGCAACTTGGCTGGTCCGAACAACGTATCCTCCTGAAAATGAGCGCCTGGCCGGTTTCATACAGCCCGGCGCCCATATACCCGGTGACGCCTGCCGGGAGCACGCAATGGACAAGCCTGGACCGACGCGCCGACGAGTTGTACGGAACCGGCCCGGTAAGCCTGTTTTTGAAAAATTACAACACCCTTGTGGTGTGGGCTTCCGTCAATCCCGCTGCTTTTCTGCCGGGGCGGGCGCCCTGGTTGCCCCGCTGGCTGAACCTGGCTGTTGGCATGGGCGCCGACAACCTGTTTGCCGGCTTTGGCTACGACTGGCAGGCCGATAAAGATTGCAGGGGCCCGGATTGCGTTCGCTATCGCGTCGATGCCGGGCAATACCCGCGCACCCGGCAGTTCTTTTTGTCGCTGGATGTGGACCTGAGCCGGCTGCCGGTGCGCAACCGATTTTTACGCAGCCTGCTGGGGGCTGTGAATATTATAAAATTCCCGGCGCCGGCCCTCGAACTCAACAGCCGGGGCCGTTTGCGGCTGCATCCGCTTTATTTTTAAGATGCATTTGTAACCCTGATTTAAACCTTTCGGAATCACAGCCGTCTAATCGGGTTTTCCTTTGCCCATACCCATTTTGTAAAGGGCATGGGCGCCTCAAAACAGCCCGTTTAGTTTGGTTTTTTTGAGGAAAGATCCCTTTTTTGAACTACTTTGCCTATATTTGGCAAAAAATTAGAACGGTGCAATGAACCAGGAAGCGAACGCCATGCTCAGGGTATCTTGCACCTGATTTAATCCATGTATCCCATTTATTTTTCTCACCAACCATCTTATTAATCTGCTATGCGCATCCCGAACATTTTGCCGATGCTGCTGCTGGCGTATTCTATGTCAGCGCAGAATGCTCCGTGTAACATTTTTGACCTTACCGCCCAGGTGGTCGATTGTGCCAACGGCCAGTTTTTCGTAAAACTCGATTTTCAACACACCAACACAAGCGACCTCTACCGGGTTCAGGGAAATGGTATCGTGTACGACACCTTTTCCTACAACCAGGTGCCGGTAATCATCGGCCCACTGGCCGCCAACGGCACCACCAACTACGAATTCGTGGTGCGCGACCTGGCCCATCCGGATTGCCAGGATGTGGTACAACTCGGCCCCGTCACCTGTACCGCTGCTCCCTGTAAAATTTACGACCTGGTGGCCGAACCCGGCGATTGTACCTCCGACAGTACGTACCAGTTGAAAATGACGTTCAAGGTGGACAACGCCACCAACGACAAGTTCGACCTCTGGGGCAACGGCGTCTTTATCGGTTCCTACAACCTGAGCCAATTGCCCCTGAGTTTCAACAACTTCCCAGCCGCTGCCGGCTCGCTCGGCGGTTACGTAAAAGTTTGTATCAACGACAACCCGGATTGCTGTCAAATCAAACAATTTACCGCCCCCGATTGTACGCCCGACCCCGATCCCTGCAAAATTTATGACGTAGCAATAGAAACCGGCGGCTGCAACGACGACGGCACCTACAAACTCCAACTGAATTTTAAAGTCAACAACCCGGGCAACGATTTTTTTGAAATCTGGGCTGCCAACGGCAAATACCTCGGCTACCACAAACTCAGTGCACTGCCGCTGTCCATTGCATTCCCCTGGGGCGGCGGACCGGTAGATGCCATCAAAATCTGCATCAACGACCACCCCGACTGCTGTACCGTCAAGGAATTTCCGGCGCCCGCTTGTTTCAATCCCTGCCAACTCCGCAACCTGCGGGTCGATGCGGGCGATTGCACCTCCGACAGTACCTACAAAGTCCTGTTTAACTTCGATGTGCCGGCCGGGGTCGATTCCTTTGGTGTCTGGGCTGGCAACGGTCAGTTTCTCGGCAATTTTTCTGCGGCCAGCCTCCCGATTTCCATCGCCAATTTCCCCTGGGGCGGCGGTTCGATCGATGCGATCAAGGTTTGTATCAACAATACCTGCTGTCGCACCAAGGAATTCAATGTGCCGGCCTGTTTGGCGCCGGATTGCGCCATTGATGCGCTGAAAGTAGAAGTTGGCGCCTGCACGACGCCCAAGTCCTACAAGGTAGTCCTGAATTTCAAGGTGAACGCGCCAAGCCTGTACACCAAGTTCGAAGTTTGGGCAGAAAACGGTATGTTTTTGGGTACGCACGACCTGAGTGCGTTGCCGCTGTCGCTTGAGGTCCCCTGGAACGGCGATAAAACAGACGCCCTCAAAGTATGCCTCCTGAACAACGACGGCAAAGTCGTGTGCTGCCGCATCATTTCGTTCAATGCCCCGGATTGCGTGGGCGTTTCCTGCGGTATTTTTAACCTGACCGTGAAAACCGGCGATTGCAACCCCGACGGTACCTACCAAATCTGGGTGGACTTCCAGACGCCGGCCGTCAGCCTGAACAAATTCGGCATTTGGGCCGGTACGGGCCAGTTTTTGGGCTTCTACTCCGTTGCCAACCTGCCCGTTCTGATCAAAAAATTCCCCTGGGGCGGCGGAAGTCTCGACAAGATCATCGTTTGCTTTGGCAATGCCTGTTGCGAAGTCAAAGAATTCAACCCGCCCGCCTGCGCTACACAACCCTGCGGTATTGTCCAACTGGAAGCGATTCCAGGTGATTGTACCTCCGATTCTACCTACGCACTCAAGATCAATTTCAAATACACCGGCCCCTCCACCTCGCCTGATGTGAAGTTTTCGGTGTATGCCGACAACGGCCAGTTTCTGGGCACCTACACGCTGGCCGACCTGCCGATCACGATCGCCAATTTCCCCTGGAATGGCCAGGCCGTCGACGGCGTGAAAATCTGCATCGGCAAAGCCAACGGCAATTTGTGTTGCCAGGTCGCGGAGTTCAAAGCCCCCGCCTGCACCGGCGCCGGCTGCGGTATCTTCGACCTGAAGGTGGAAACCGGCGACTGCAACGACGACGGGACCTACCAAGTCTGGGTCAATTTCAAATCGACCGCCGCAGTGGGCGCCTTTGGCGTTTGGGCCGGCAATGGCCAGTTCCTCGGCGCATTCCTGCTGAGCGATTTGCCAGTTAAAATCCTGCACTTTCCCGGCAGCGGCGGCGCGATGGACGAACTCAAAGTTTGCCTCATCTCGACCACCAACACGCCCCCTTGCTGCATTTCAAAATCGTTCAAAGCGCCCGATTGTGGCGGCCCCTGCTCGTTGTATGACCTGACCGTGAAAACCGGCGATTGTACGTCGGACAGCACCTACAATGTTTGGGTCAATTTCAAAGTCAGCAACCCCGGCAATACCACCCTGTTCGATGTGTATGCCAATGGCCAGTTGTACGGTCAGTTCCCCCTGAGCGCGCTGCCGCTCAAAATCGAACATTTCCCCTACAACGGCGGCGCCAACGATGTGGTTAAAATATGCCTGGTGACACTGCAAACCGTGTTGTGCTGCGAAACCAAAGAGTTTCCGGTGCCGGATTGCCTGCAACAGAGCCCTTGTGAAATTTACGACCTGAAAGTAGAAACCGGCGACTGTACCTCAGACAGCACCTACAAAGTGGTGCTGAATTTCAAAGTACAAAACCCGGGTACCGCCGCCAAATTTGGCGTGTGGGCCAACGGCCAGTTTGTTGGCTACTATGCCCTGAGCGACCTGCCCCTGTCGATCGCCAATTTCCCCTGGAGCGGCAATGCCGTGGATGTCATCAAAGTGTGTGTGCTCAACACCAATTCGGCTACCCCAACGTGCTGCGCCACCAAAGAATTCAAGGCGCCGGGTTGCCTCGAACAGGCTTGCAACATTTACGACCTGAAAGTAGAAACGGGCGACTGTAACGACGCCGGCAAGGCTTACGAAGTTTGGGTGAATTTCAAAGTAGACAACCCGCCGGCAATGTCCACGCACTTCGGTGTATGGGCCAACGGCACCCTGCTGGGCTTCTTCCCGCTGAGCCAATTGCCCCTGTACATTCCTAAATTCCCCAGCAATGGCGGCCCGAACGACGTGATCAAAGTATGCCTGTCCAATACCGGCGCCGTCAGTTGCTGCGAAACCCTGGAGTTTGCGGTGCCCGATTGCATCGAAGGCCCTTGTGAAATCTACGACCTGGCTGTAACCACCGGCGATTGCCACAACGACGGCACCTATACCGTGAAAGTGGACTTCAAGGTGCAAAACCCGGGCAACAACCTCTTCGAGGTATGGGCCGGAAACGGCACCTACCTGGGCAAATTCCCGCTGAACCAGTTGCCGGTAGTGATTTCAAACTTCCCTTGGGGCGGCGGCACGGTCGATGTCATTAAAATTTGTATCAACGACCAACCCAATTGCTGCCGGGTAAAAGAATTCAAGGCGCCGGATTGCGTGCAGACCGGCAATTGCGAAATCTACGACCTGAAAGTGGAAACCGGCGACTGCAACACGGACGGCACCTACCACGCCTGGGTGAATTTTAAAGTGGACAACCCGGGCTTGAACACCCAATTCGGGCTCTGGGCCAACGGCACCTACCTCGGCACCTACAACCTCAGCAGCCTGCCGCTCCACATCGAACATTTCCCGACCGACGGCGGACCCAACGATGTCGTAAAAGTTTGTATGCTCAGTTCGGCCTCCACGCCACCGGTTTGCTGCCGGACGCTGGAGTTCCCTGTGCCGGCTTGTCTTAAGCCTTGTGAAATTTACGACCTGAAAGTGGAAACCGGCGATTGCAACGCTGACGGTACGTACCATGCCTGGGTCAATTTCAAAGTCGTCAACCCGACCAACACCACGGCATACGGCGTTTGGGCCAATGGCAGCTTCCTAGGCACTTTTAACCTGGGCAACCTGCCGCTGCACATCGAACATTTCCCAACCAACGGCGGCCCCAACGATGTCGTGAAAGTGTGCCTGCTCACACCAGGCAGCACCAACCCGATTTGCTGCGCTACCGTGGAGTTTAAAGTGCCGGATTGCACGAGTGCTGCCTGCAAAATCTATGACCTGGCTGTGCAACACACGCCTTGCCTTTGCGGACAGTTCTTTGCCATCCTGACGTTCAAGTTCCAGGACGGCGGCAGCGGCGGTTTCGACATTGTCGGCAACGGCGTCGATTATGGCAATTTCCCGTATAACCAGCCTCAGCCCATCGTGCTCGGCCCGCTGGATGGCGATGCGCTCACCGAATATGAATTTGAAGTACATGACCACCTGCATCCGGATTGCCACGACGCGGTGCAACTGGGCAAAGTGGATTGCAGTGCGCAATTCCAGGCTGCCGGCACGCAGAACAAGGTGCTGGCCGCCGGCAAACTGAGTTTGTCGCCCAACCCGACCAGCAACTGGCTGTCCGTAACGGCTCAATTGAGCAATGGCGTACAGGCTGGCCAGGCTACCGTGGAAGTGCGGCAAGCCGACGGCCGTTTGTTGCGTACCCAGGTGGTGCCGGACGGCAATAATTTCCTGCTGGATGTGTCCGATTTGCAGGCAGGTGTGTATCGCTTGTCTTTGCAAACGGCAACGGCCCGCCTGGAAAGCACCTTTGCTAAACAATAAAGTTATTTGATGTGAAGCCTCTTCCATCGGGAGGGCAAATAAAAATAGGGCAGTGCGGGATAACCGCGCTGCCCTTTTCGTTGGACGCGAGCCGGCAAAAACCTTATTTGTTCCGTCCGTTTTGCCGACGTTCCAGGCGTTCCTGGCGCTTTTCTCGGGCTTCCTGCACTTTGATGAGCAAGCGCTCGCGGAATTCGCGTTCTGCATTGGGGATCTTGGCAATTTTGCGCAGCGGCAGTACTTTTTGCAACTTCTGGTACAACTCGCGTTCGAGGTCCAGGTCGCGTTGCCGCATTTCAAAATGGCGTTTGATCTGTTCCTCCACTTCGGCGTCCGACATCAGGTCCATTTTTTTGCGGGCCTTCATGTCGTCCTGCATTTGATCGCGGCGCTCCTGGTAGTCGTTATAAATCGGCCAAAAGGTTTGAGCCTCTTCTGGAGTCAGACTGAGTACTTCCGTAAAAATGGCAACCCGGTAGCTCTTGATTCGCTCGTCGCGTTTGTCAGGATCGGGTTGCGCCCGTAAGGTGGCGCCAACGAGGATTAAAACGGTGAAAAAAATAAGGCGCTTCATGGCGTATGTGTGTTTATTGAATTGAATAAAACCTGTGTGTACCATCAGCCGTTGAGCAATTCTTTCAACTCTTCGTCGCTCATATCGTTGAGTACATCTTCCAAATCATCCGGATGGATCTGAATTTCGTGTACGGCCGGGGCGGTGTTTTGGGGGCTTGAAGGCTCCGACTCGAGCCGGATGGCCGGCCATTCTTCGCTGGGCAGGGCCAGCGCGAGTTGAGCGGGTTCGAGTTCGAGCACATTGTCCAGCAAGTAGGCTTCGGCGTCTTCGGCGCTCAGTTCGAGGCCGGCGAGGTCTCCCGGTTGCGGGTTGGCGGCCGGCTGAACGTACCACCAGCCAGCCAGGGCAAGAACCAGCACACCGGCAAATGCTACGGCGAGGCGGGGTTGCCACCAGGATTGCAGCCGTTGCCACCAACTGCGTTGCTGTTGTTGGGCGGCAAAAACAGGGGGCTTGTGCCGGGCGCCGATGGCGTCCAGTTGCCGGAACACATCGTCTTCCAGTTGGTCAAAATAGCCCGGCGGCACCTGTGCTCCGTCGTTTTGTTCCTTGAACCGTTTCAGCAGCGGGCTGAGTTCGTTGAGTTCGTCGTGCAGCGCATTTTTGTCTTTCATGGCTGGGTGTTTTTTGGGCATTTTATACATGATCCGCTTCGCGGAAAAAGTGTTCTATTTTTTTGACGGCGTGGTGAAAAGAGGCTTTCAACGCGCCTACAGAGGTGTCTAGCAAATGAGCCATTTCTTCATACGGCATTTCGTCGTAGTACCGCAGGTTGAAAACCTGGCGTTGTTTGTCGGGCAATTGGGCCATGGCTTCCTGGAGTTGGAGTTGCAGGGCATCGCCATCAAACCAGCTGTCCGCTTTGAGCCGGTTTTGCAACACGGCAGCCGAATCGTCGATCGAACTGGACTGGTGCCGGCTTCTGTTTTGCAAAAAGGTAATCGCTTCGTTGGTGGCAATGCGGTAGAGCCAGGTGTACAATTTCGATTTGCCTTCAAATTGCAATACGCCCCGGTAGATCTTGATAAATGTATTTTGCAACACATCATCCGCATCCTCGTGAACCAGCACCATCCGTCGGATATGCCAGTAGAGCCGCTCTTTATAGGTATGCATCAGGACCCGAAAGCCCTGGTCGAAAGAGCGATCCGAGCGCAGCAGTTCCAGTATTTGTTCGTCCGTAGCAGGTTTGTTTTTGGCCGGAATCTCCAAGTCCTTGTGGATTTTGATGAGTATGACGGGTAACGGGTGCAAAGGTTTAAGCGCAGGCCAGTGATTTTCTTGCCGGAACCTGATTGGAGCAGCAAAATTACTCCGGAAATGCCGCCAAGCCTAGGTAACGCGTGGGATGTTTGGCCAAGCCGGGGCGAAAATAATACGCAAGGGTATCTGATTGATGGGTGATCCACTTGGCCATATGGAAAAGTGTTGGTACGGGTTTTAGATAGCAAACGGGTGGTCTTTCGTATGAAAAACCACCCGTTTGCTATCTAAAACTACAAGGGCGTAACCCTGGGCTTGCCTGCGAAATTCAGGCCCGGATTTCACTTGTCCGGAAATACTTGACCATGCGCCTAATGCGCAGGCGCATGGTCCCGGTTGAGCATCCAGGAGATGCCGTATTTGTCCACCAGCATGCCAAAAGAAGCGCCCCAGAAGGTATCCTGCAGCGGCATGGTGACCTGGCCGCCCTCCGCCAGGCGGTTGAAAATGGATTCCTGTTCGGCTGCGTCTGTCAGGTTGATGCTGAGTTGAACCATTTCGCCGGGCCGGATGGGTTGGTCTGGCATACTGTCGGAGGCCATAAGATAAATTCCGTCGGACTTGAATTCGGCGTGCATAACCCGTTGGGCATGTTCCGGCCCCGCGCCGGCCGCACTATCGCCAAAACGCTGGAGGGACACGATGTCACCGCCCAGGCAGGATTGATAAAAATGAAGGGCTTCTTCGCAGTTGCCCGGAAAGCACAGGTAAACGTTCAGTTGTTTCATATTGTCATGGCTTAATTTGATACGGGATGGGCAAAAGACACTGCAGCAAGCGCGCGACCTTGCCAAATGGCCCTGGAGCACCAGTACTGCTCCGGCGGGCGTAGATCGGACTGTATTGAGTCAGGCTGGAAAAAGTAGTTTAGCCGACGACGTTCCGACTTACGCGTAGATCGGGTCATATTGAGCCAGTCTGCCTGCCAGAAGGGCTTAAGCAGGCGTAGAATTAAGTACCCTGCCTTACTCCTTCGGTCAGCCTACCTGCCGACAGGGCCATGCTTAAACAGGCGTAGCATCAAGAGTTTCGCTGCGCCAGTTCGCTTGCCCGAAGGGCTCAGGCGGCGTTGCGTGGTTGGCGCCCTGCTGCCGGTGTGGCTTGTTGAAACAGGTTCATCTGGCCGTTGTGGGCGACCAGGTCGAGCAAACGGGCGTACTTGAGTTTCTGTTTGCTGTTGGTGCGCAACACAATGAGTTTGGCCAGTTCGAGGGTCAGGTAAAAGTCTTCCATCGGCTCGCCGGGCCGCGGCCGCCGGGCAAAATCCCGGAGGGGCTGGGGGCGGCGGATGCCTTCGCGAAATTCATACAGGTCTTTCAACCATTTGCGAAGGCTGGTGCCATAGTGTGCGGAAGGCAGGTGCAGCACCTGATACAGGTTGGAAGCCGTGACTACCTTGGTGCCGTGTTTGCTTTCCAATACTTCCAGTTCCATAGCCGTTTTGTTGTTCGTGGAGAGGAATTGTTTTAAACGATGGAACAAAAATAAACGAATTGTTTTTAAAAACAAATAATGGTATTTAATTTTTTTTAATAAAAATTTGTTTTGTATTTCAAGTGCCTGATTGTCAGCCAATTTTGATAAAAATTGTTACAAATCAAAAAACCGGATGCTGCCCCGCTCGCTTACGACTACACACCGCCCCCGTTCGGGCGCCGGCAATACGGCGATCTGCCTGACATCGAGGCCCGCTATGCTGCGGACATACACCGGCCCAGTTTCCGTCAACTGAAAAACCTGTAGCGCATCGTGCGTGCCCGCCAAAAAATACCCGCCAGGCAAAAACGCGCCAAACACCGGCGTAAACGGCTTTGCCACCAAGTCCGAACTGTTCATTTCGGTCTGGCTGTCCGGGTGGAAATACATAAAGCCGTTGTCCGTCAGCGCCACCAGGCGAAACGACTGGAAAGGCTCCGAGACACAAAGTTGCCGGATGCGCCAGCCGCCGGCGTCCATTGGCTCCAGCGCCCCCTTCGCCTCGATGCGCAGCACCATATTTTTATCAAAAGAAAAATACACGCCGTTGCGCGCAAACAAGCCCGGGAAACGCCCTCCGCCCGGCGCTGAAAGTTCTCCCAACACCTCGCCCGTACAGATGGCCGACTCCAGCAACACGCCTTCGTGGGTGTAAAACTGCAGACTCAGTTTGCCGTTGGTATCGGTCAGCACCGCGATCCGGTTGTTTCGTTCTATCGCAATGCCCAGGTCTTCGCGGGGCAACCAACTGGGGCTCCCTACCCGCAGGCTGGTGTCAAAATGCCGGTTCCGGGGCAGTAACAGGGGCTCCAGCACCTGGCGCTCGGCGAGCCGCAGGAAAATTTCCGTGCCTTCGTAGGGGTTGAACACAAACACCGGCTTCGGATTGCCGTACACCGGCTGGTCCCAACTGTAGTATTCCACTTCTCCGTACGCATTGGCGCGGGCCAGGCGCAGGCGCGACTGCTGTACCCCGGCGATCAAAAACTGGTTCCGGTAAGCAATGGCGCTGAGCCATTGCACGGCCGGGTCGAGTTGAATCGGCGCGGGCGCGCCAGTTTTCGCCCGGCCTTGCTGCTGCTGGTGCACGAAGCGGCTGCAATCGCCGGCCAGCAGGCGGTCGCTTGGCTGGAATACCCGCAGTGCAGACAAAGGGGTAAGGTTGCCCTTTTGTGCCGTTTCACTCGCGATCTCGTAGGCCAGTTGGCGGGCTGTGGCCAACAGTTCCGCCTGTCCCATGCGGTCGCGCAGGCGAACCAGTACCTGCAAAAAGGACGGTCGTTTGTAATACGTCGTGTGTTTTTCATACAGCTCCAGCAGGCGCTGCCGGGCCTGTTCGGGCTCCCGGTCCAGCACCTGCCGGAAATATTGTTTCAGGCAGGCTTCCGCCTTGGTATTGTGCTGCCAGCCATCCAACAAGATCGCCTGGGCTCGTTCGGGCTCCCGCAGTTTGTCTTTGGCCAGCCGGGCAGCATCCAGAAAATCGCGGCCCTGCAAGGCTGCATCCAGGCTTTTTTGATATTGGGCCAGCGCCTGTTCGGGTTGGCCGGCCTGCTGGTACAGGTCGCCGGCTTTCTCATGGCGGGCCAGCGTCTCATAAAGTTCGGCCGCTTCGCTCAAAAATCCACCCGATTCCAGGCATTCGGCAGCGGCTTGCGGACTGTTCAGGTGTTCTTTGTACAAAACAGCCGCTTCGCGAAAATGACTGCCTTGTTTCAGTACATTGGCCGCCAGGTGAAAATTGCCCAGCAAATGCGCATAAATATAGGCTGCCCTCCGGAAATCGCTCCGGGCTATGGCTTCGTGTGCGGCTGCGTGGTATTTGGCCTGCAGGTCGTAGTAAAAATTGCCTACTTCCCAGGCGTCGGAAGCCTGGCCGCCGCCCAGTTGTTTCAGGTTAAAATTGGTATCGCGGGCCGACAATTCCCAGCCCGGCGGCGCCGTACCCCGATTGGCATAGGCATTGTCCAGTGGAATCGCGTATTTCAGCGCTTCGTCGCTGTTTTTGTCAAACAATTGCAGCAAGCGTTCCAGTTCGTTGTGTCTCCGTTTTTCCAGTTCCTCCAGGTTGCGGGTCAGCCAGTCGTGCAGGCTCTTCATCCAGCCACTGGCCAGGTATTGTTCTGGCTCGGGCAGGGCATTGTTCACCTTGTTCAGTGCCGAGAGTGAGTTTTTATACAAGCCTTTTTTAGCCTGATCGAGCAGTTGTTGCAGTGCTGTGGGCCGGTCTTCCTCTTCTTTGGGAATATCCTGGAGCGGCTTGGTGTCCAGATCATCTTTCAGGGTGTTCAACAGCTGCTCCGGGGTAGGCGGCAGCACCTCAATCCGCTGCAGCGGCGGCCGGGGCGCCAGGCCCGCTTGGGCCCGCGACCAATCGGCGGCGGTGGCTTGGGCCTCGGCCAACAGCAGCAGTGGGTCGAGGCGCTCCCTTTGCTGAAACCCCACCAGCCCGATCTGCGGGTGCAACACCTGCACGTGCCAGTTGAGCAGCCGGGACCATTCGTCGGGTTGTATTTCCGGCGTCAGGCGGGTGTACAGCGGGATGAACAAGCGCTCAGCCACCACGGCGTAGGGGTTTTTCAGGTCGAGGCTGCGGGCCAAATCGCGGTTGTTGAACACCACCAGCAGCGCTGCCGGGCGCACCGATTGCTGCGATTCGGGCAGGATATAGCCCTCCCATTGCCGGAACGACAGCCCCCAGCGATCAATTTCCACCAACCAGTCGTGGGCCGAAGCGCCCGGGATCAGTGCGGCGGCTACCGGATAGACCGGCTTTTCCGAATACTCGAGTTGCAGAATCATGGCATCAGTGGGATTCTGTTAGTGGGTCCAGAAAGGGGAAAATGTATTGTTTCCAAAAATCAGCCACCAAAATCAGCCGAACGACGGGCTGATGGATGAAATGCGGATTGCCGCAAGCGGCGCCGTCCGAAGCCCAGGCAGCCGTTTCGGTGTCGGCGATGTACAACAGCGTCACCTGCGCCTGCTCCGGATTGCCGGGAATCAGGTGTACCAAGCCCCGTGCATCGGCGATGGCCCGGCTACCGTCTGGCCAGCGCCGCTCGTAGAGCCGGCAATTGGGGTTTTCCGGCAACTCGAAATGCTGCAGTTTGTGTTGGGGAATTGCAAATAAATTGCCGTTATCCCATAGGAGTTGCTGCCCCTGATTGGCATGCAAGAAATGCCGGCCTAAGACCAATTCCTTATTAGGGCCGGTAAATATATTTTTCACCCGCTGGATCGTGGAGTAATGGTGCCCCATCTGTTGTTTGATCTCGGAGAAGTTCATCCGCCGCAGCTCGGCGTTGTAGTTTTCAAAAACTTCTTCCGACCAGGCCTGGTTGGAGTCGCCGGGCGCTTCCGACACAGAAAAAACAACATTGCCTGCCTCGCATTTAATATAAAAACAGGAATTATCGCAGGCGATGTGGTCAATTTGGCCAAAAAGGTCGCTAAAATCACTCGTTATCGCCTGGCTGTTGGCTTCGAAATTATATTTCTTCAATGTCCGGGTATCCGGGACATAGACCAAGAGGCAAACCTCGCCCTTAGGGCCAAAGCCGAACGCATAGCGGCCTGTTTCAACAAACGGCAACAGTTCGCGGGCGGCATGGTGCGGGCTTTCCCAAAACAACACCCGTTGTTGTTCGGTCACTACGATCACGCCTTTCCCTTTTTGATAAAAACAATTTTGACGTTTCAACGGGGCAGCCAGCATGGGAAAAAACAGCGGCGATGGCGACTGTTGAAAAAATGCCGGCAAGACCAGCTCTTCCGCCGCCGGCTGGGGCTTCAGTTTAGGAAACAACAATTCCTCCAGGTTGAACCGGGGCTGCGCCACCAAACGCCCCCGCCCTTCCGAAAACGTGTACCACTGCAACACACCATCGCGTTGCAGGGCAATCAACACGTGCAGCCGGTGCCGGACCTCCGCCAGGGCGTGCTGAAAATCAGGGTGTTGCATGGCCTCGGCATCGCTGATCAGGATGAAATCCTCTGCTGCATGGGCCGGTGTTTGCTCAAAAAAACGGCGCAGGGCTTCGCCGCAATGGAGGGCGCCGTCGAGCCGGCTCAGGGTATCCAGCACCCCTTCTTTCGTCTCCAACGACACGGGTTCAGCCGCGTACCCGCCCAGGGCGTAGGCCTGCACGCCGCTCAGGTGTTTGTCGTTTCGGGCGCAGGCCAATGCCGCCGACAGGGCAAAAACACGCGGTATGCCCCACATTTTCAGGGTAGTATCGATCAGGATGCCGCGTTGCCGTTCGAGTTGGGCCGGGGGCTCCTCGCGGCGCAGAAAAAGGGCTTCGTTGTTGACGAGGCGGGCGGTCAGGGTCAGGTCGTCGTGGGCCAGTTCGCTGAGCAGGAGCCGGTCAAAATCGCCCCGGTTCGTGATATCGGCCACGCCGCCCAGTGGTAGTTCACTGGCGCCGCGGGCGTGCATCGGGATATTCAGGGCGGCCAGCAGCCGGCGGGTCAGTTGGGCGAGCCCGGCCGTTTGCGGCTCCTGTTCGAGATCGCTGAGCAGATCGACGATGGGCGGCGGCGTTGCGGGCAATTCTGGCAGGCTACCGGGGATTTCGTTGAGGCCGCTGCGCAGGTATATTGCCAGGCTGTTGGTGTCCTGCACATACCGGCTGGCCCTTGCCAGCATGACGAGGTCTACAAACAACACCTTGCCCGAGGGCAGGGCGTGTTTGCCCGTGATCAGGGCATCCAGGCGGCCGCTGGCAAATTCATCGACCAGAGCCATAGCCATGTCTGGTGGTACGTGTTTCGTCCGCGCTGTTTCCGGAGAAAACACCTGGAGCTCGCGAATCAGGTGGATGCGGTTTTTGCCGCTGCGCAAATCGTGGGGCAGCGACCAGATATCGCCCAGCATTTGCCGGGCCAGGCGGTAATTGACGGACACTTGGAGCCGCCGGTTCCGGTCGGCAACCTCATCTTGCTGGGTTTCCAGGCCATGCATGCGCTCCGCAAAGGTGTCGAGGCCCTGGCAGGCGGTCAACACCAGCAACACGGTGTTCAAGGGTGGCAAGCCGTCTTCAGCGAGCCCGCGCAGGATACTTTCGAGGTCTTTGCGGTAGCAAATGGTTTCGCCGTCAAACCATTCCACGACCTCGCCGTCCGTTGCCCAGCGCCAAAACGAGTGGGGGCCGGTGCCAAAATATTCGACTACTGTGGTGCTGGGCAGGTTCATGGCTGGGTCATTCGGATGGCACTTCGGTGAGCAGAAACCAGGCATCCGGCCTCCAGTTCTTCCCAGTTGCCGGTTTCATCAAACAACAAATACTCCACCAGTGCAGACAGGTATTTGGCCTGGATCAGTTCGGCGAGCACCGGGTACTCGAAGTCGAAGCCGCAAGGCAACAACAAGTTGCCCTGCAACCAGTATTCGCGGCCGCGCAGGGGCGGCAAGGGCTCGCCCAGGATCAGGGCTTGCTGCCGGGCCGAGGCCGCAAAACGCAGCGGCAACAGCCGGGTGGCCGGCGCGGTGTGGGCATAGGTAGCCCACTCGGCCCAATCGCTCAGCAGCGCCGCACTTTTTTCGGCCCGGCCGGAAGCTCGCAAGCGAATAGGCAGCGCGTCCGGCAGCCTGGCCGGCAGGGCCGATACGGGCAAGGAAACCGGTAGAAACTCGGTCAGGGGCGCCCAATCCAACACCGGCAGGCGCCGTTCGGGTGTGAGCGCGCCCGGCAAAAAAAGCAAATCCTTTTCCTGAAGCCAGTACCGGCACCGGGCCGGCAACTGGCGCACCGCCACCGGCACTTGCGGTTCGGCCGCATCGCCGCGCAGCCAAACAGCCCCCTCCAACCGGGCAGCCTGAAGTCCCGGCTGAGCCCGCAGCGGCGCCAAGGCTGCGGCGTCCGATTCGGCTAAGACCACGACAAACGTTTTCATTCGTGGAGGATTTTTTCCCAAAGGGCATCAATAGGTGCCTGTACGTACTGCCGTTGTTCGGGGTTGAGCACCCAGGCGTTTCGGCCGTTCAGGTAGCGCAGCCGGTCTTTGATCACGGCACGTTCGGCCATTGGCAGATCGGGTTGGTTCCATTTTTCCTGCAAGGCCAGCACCTCGCGGTAAATATCGTCGGCCACCGGCTGATGGGCTGCGCGGGCCCTCGGGTGTTGAGTTTCGGGGGCGGCAGCATCGGCTTCCACCACGCCATCCACGATGCCGGCAATCACCTCGCGTTGTTCTTCGGTATCCCAAATGTAGCGCAGCACCCACAGGTCGGATACCAGGGCTTCGCTGCGTTGGCAGAGCAAGGCGCTGGCCGCGATGAGGCGCTGAAGTTTGACGGCCCGCCGGTCGGATACAGCCACACCGGCGTTGCGCAATTGCTGTACCAGTTCGAGATAGGGCTGCCGGACGCCAGCCAGGTCGATGGCCCCGATCCGGCTTTGCAGGAGGGCGATATCGGCTACGGCAATACCCGGCAAGGCGCCACGGTCCTTTTTTTCCAGCCGCCAGCCGGCATCGAGCACTTGCTGGAGCAGGGCCGGCTCGACGTTGTCGCAGCGCACCCGGATCAGGAAGCGGTCGAACAAGGCTTGCAGGGCCTCGTCTTCGGGCAAGTGATTGCTGGCGCCTACGATCATGAGGGCGGGCAAATCGCGGGTTTCGCGGCCCCGCCGGAAAATCCGCTCGTTGAGCACCATGAGCAGGCTGTTCAGGATGGCACTGTTGGCGTTTAGCAGTTCGTCGAGAAAAATGAGGTTGGCTTCGGGGAGCATGCCCTCGGTGTTGGTCACCAGTTCGCCCTCGCGCAGGCGGCGGATGTCGAAGGGGCCAAAAATTTCGTTGGGCTCGGTAAAGCGCGTCAGCAGGTATTCGAAGGTTTGACCCTCCAGGCGCCGCGACAATTCGCGCACCATAGCGCTTTTGGCGGTACCTGGCGGGCCCAACAGAAACAGGTTTTCGCGGCCCACCAGGCAAATACCCATGAGGTCGATAATATCATCTTTGCCGACAAAGGTCGTTTTCAGGTGCGCCAATACGGCGTTGAGCTGGGCTACGGGTTGCCAGTACTCAGGATTTTTGTGATCCATATTCGGGTGTTGCTTGTGGTAACGTATTGAATTCGGGCCAGAAGGCAGCGCCATAACTCCCCAGCACTTCCGCTACCAGCTCCGACACGCCGGCCTGGTGGGCGCGGGATTTGTCCTGCCGGGCAATGATGCGATCGGCATAGGCGTAGCGGAGGGAAGGGTGTGCGAGTAGAAGTTGCACATCCGGCAGTTCAGGGCCGGTTTCCAGGCCTACACTGGAAAAAGGCCACAACGCAGCGGTTTCTTTTAGTTTCGTCACGACGATATCTTGTGGCGAAAGGCCTTTGGCCAGTCCGAGCAACTGGGGTAAATACCGGAGCATCAGGTCGGCGGAATAAACGGCGTCCGCGCTGGTCGCCTGCGGGCCGGGGCTCAGGAGTTGGTCTACTGTTTCGGTGTTGATATCGCGCAGGATCGTGAGTTGGAGGGCATTGTAGATGTACAGGGCGGCCCACAATGCAGTTTCGGCGTCAAATTCGGGCGCGTTGCCGGGCATTTCCAGGAGGTCTTCTTCATAAAACTCCAGGAGCCGGGCCTTGGCGGCCCGCCAGTCGTTGGGCTCCACCGGGCTCAGGTCTCCGTTTACGGTGGCGCGCCCTTCTTCGAGGAGTTGGGAAATGAACCGGGTCAGTTTCATGCGGAAAAGATAGTGCTGCAAAATGGTTTTTTTAAAAGTCGGGCTTTGTTTGCCTTGGCGGGATGGTTCCAATACACTGGAGTCGGGGAAAAAGTTTCAGTAGGCAGTAGCAGTGGGCAGAGGCAGTAGGCAGTAGCAGAGGGCAGTGGCAGTGGGCAGTGGCAGTAGGCAGTGGCAGTAGCAGTAGCAGTGGCAGTAGCAGTAGCAGGGGCAGTAGCAGTGGGCAGTAGCAGTGGGCAGTAGCAGTAGCAGTATGCGGTAGCAGGGGGCAGTAGCAGAAGGCGGTGGATTTTTAGAACCAATAGCCCAGGTTGACATACAATTCCGAGCCCCGGTTCGACATGCCGTAGCACATTTCCACGGGGCCCAGGGGGGTATCGAGGCCATAGGCGATGCCGGCGCTGCGGAACAGCCGTTTTTTGTCGGAAAAAGGCTGCAAGCGATCGTCGATCCAGGCCAGGTGCCCACTGAGGGTGAGGTAATGGTTTTTGAACAGGTTGTATTGGCCGGCAATACTGCCTTGCAGCAGGTGGTTGCCGGATATTTTGGCGAACGGCAGTCCGATGAAGGGACGGAAGTTGTTGATGAGGTTCAGGTTGTTGCTGCCGATAAAATAGCGGTAGGGCGGTGCTGGCGTGCCTTGGGTGATCCCTGCGTTGAGCGAAACGATGGCCGTCAGTCGCGCGGAAACCGGCAGGGCGTATTTGGCCCGGAGGTCGAAATTCCAGCCCGGTTTGCGTTCGGTTTCTTCGTATTTTTTAGAAGAAATGGGCAGGATGAAGCGCAGATCGATCCCGGCGAGCATGCCCGATCGGGTGAAGAACAGACGGTCGCGGCTGTCCCAGTTGAAAAAGGCTTTTCCTGCTGAATACCAGCCTTTTTCATCGATGTAATCTTCAGACGTGAGGTAATCTACGGCTTGCGAGGTGGCTGTTTTAAAATGTTTGACTTCGGCGGCCAGGCCGGTGGCGAAGTGGTTGGAGGCAGCCAGGTTGACGTAGAGTTCCTGGGTAAAATCGGTGAGGTTGAACAGCAATTTTTGCACAGAAAACGCGCCGCCGATGTCGACGCGCACCGGCAGGTCGATAAACAGGTTAGTCAGGTTGAGGCGCGAGTTGAACCCAAAGCCAGGCTTGCGGCCGCGGTCTACGAAGTAGTTGAAATTGTAGCGGAGTTTGTCGCCGATGATGCAATCGAGCGACGCAATGGAGTTTCGAAACAGCACGTTGCGAAAGGTGCCGTTGAGCAGCAGGCTGCTTTTGTAGACGTTGTCGAAATGCAAACCCAGGCGCAGACTGCGTTCGTAGCCGGGCTTGAGCCGGGGCCGGATGTACAGTTCGCGAATGCCGTTGGAGTCAATTTTGAACCGATAATCGAGGTATTGGAAGTTGTCGGTGGCATATAAAGCGGCGATGCCATCGCGGAAGCGCGAAAAACTGATTTCGCCGGGCACCTGATCGGGGAATTTTTTGAGCAACGCGCGGGTTGTGATGGCTTTGTTGGGCTCGAGATACACGGCGTTGATGTGCATCGGGCAATCGTCGGTATGCAGTGGCAGGGCCCTCGCCGGCAGCGCCGCAGCGGCTTGCTGACGCCGGGCGATGTCGATCAGTTGGTCCCACACCTTGCGGGCCGCCTGCTCGCCGCGCAGCAGCAGGCTGTCGGTAGCATCAAATGAGGTGACACCGTAGCCGCTGATGTCGGGCCGGATGACGAGGTCGCAGTACTGCAACTGTTCGCGGGAGCGGGCCTCCATCTGGTAGGACCCCACTTGTTCGATGATTTTTTGGATGGATTGCAGTTCTTCTTTTTTATAAAGGCCCGCTTCCACCGTCACCCCAATGATGATGTCCATGCCTTTTTCGCGCACCTCTTTGGCCGGAAAATTATTCACCACGCCGCCATCAGTGATCAGTTGGCCGTTTAGTTCCACGGGCGCCAGCACGCCGGGCAGGGAGCCGCTGGCGCGCATACAACAGGCCAGGCAACCGCGTTCCAGCATTACTTGCTGGCCGGTGCTTACATCGGTGCCGATGCAGAGAAAGGGGACGGGCAACTGGCTGAATTCTTCGATGCCGCTCACCCGGTCGGTGAGTTCGCTCATAAAATCGAAGGCATTCTGGCCATTGGAAAAGGCCTGGGGGAGAGCGATTTTATAATCTTTAAACGACAGCGACAAGGCATATTTTTCGCCGTATTGCTTGTTGAAGAAGGGTTGGTATTGGCGTTTGGTTTAGTCCTGCAACACGGCTGCCAGGTCGATGGAGCGCAAAATGCTGTCCATTTCGGTGGCCGACCAGCCTGCGGCGTACAAACCGCCCATAATGGCGCCCATGCTGGCGCCGCCGATATAGTCGACGCGAATGCCGGCCTCTTCCAACACCTTCAATACGCCCACATGTGCCAGGCCTTTGGCGCCGCCACCGCTGAGTACTACGCCGACGCGCAGGGGCTGTTGGGCAGGCAGGTTTGATACAATGGGAAGGAGGAAAAAGAATGCAAAAAAGTGGGGTAAAAAGGGCGTCGTTCTCATGGTATAGCCATGTGTTTTTTTCGGGTTTTCAAGGAAAACTGTTTTGTCAGGCAAAACGAAAAAAAACGAAAAACGTGGATGAGCAGGCGCCTGTTTTTTTATCGGTCGAGAGGCGAACCGGAAGCAAGGGGTGTTGCTTGCAAAGAAATAACCCGACGCAGCGGTGACTGTACCCAGCAATTGGAATCTGGAAAAACAAAAAGAATGGTTTTGGGGGCAGGCAATGGTCAGATCCGCATCCGTTTGATGGTTTTGGCGAGCATTTCCACGACATCGATCACTGCTTGTTCGTAGGTAGCGGCGCCTTTTTTGGCGGAAATCTTGTCGCCGGAAATTGAAAGGTAAATTTCACAAAACTGGTTGGCATGTGTGCCGGTACCGTCTTCATACAGCCGAACGTCGGCGCGGACAATCTGGCTTTTGGGGCCAAACAATTTGCGCACCTTGCCATGGACGTAGTCTTGCAGCCGTTCGCTGGCATTGAAGTTGGTACTTTGAATGTTGATATTCATGTTTTTAGTTTAGTAAGTAACCCCGAATCGGGGTATTAAGTTGTGGGCAGCACTCCTGTTTTGTCGCCAAAACACGGGAAAACGACCCAACGCCATACAATTTCCTCAAGGTACAGGTTTTCAAACGAGGGAAGATAAAATAAAAGACAGGGCGACGCCATCTACGCTTTGGTTGCGCGGCGTTTACGCTTTGGTAGCGCGGCGTTTACGCCGCCCTGATCAAGGCCGTTTACGGCCGTTTTTTGCAGGCAAAAGGAAACGCATGTTTGCGGCATCTACGTCTCGGTAGCGCGGCGTTTACGCCGCCCTGGTCAAGGCCGTTTACGGCCGTTTTTTGGAGGAAAAAGGAAACGCATGTTTGCGGCATCTACGCTTTGGTAGCGCGGCGTTTACGCCGCCCTAGTCAAGGCCGTTTACGGCCGTTTTTTGGAGGAAAAAGGAAACGCATGTTTGCGGCATCTACGTCTCGGTAGCGCGGCGTTTACGCCGCCCTGGTCAAGGCCGTTTACGGCCGTTTTTTGCAGGTAAA
>JADLDL010000122.1 GCA_020846655.1 Saprospiraceae bacterium
CCTTCCACGGTCATGATGGCGGCGATGGCTTTCAGGGTTTGGGCGTCTACGGCGCCGGTGCCCAGGCCGGAATCGGTCAGTACTTTTTCGAGCGAGGTTTTGTTTTTGGTAAACTCTGTGGTGGTGTGGTTGGCTTTGACCCACTGCCGTTTGGCGTCGGCCAACAGGTTGTTTTTGGCGACGATCCGGTGGTCCTGCACCACCCACACGGTGCCTTCTGCAAACTGGATTTTGCTCAGGGGCGGGAGTTTGGCTTGGAGCGCAGCGGGCAGGTTTTCATACGGAATAGTTTGCCAACCTTTGGCATACTGCACTACGGGCACCGGTAGAAGGCCTTCCAGTACGATGCCCAGCAATTCGCCCTGGTTGGCACTGATGTCCAGGGTGACGGGCGCGGACGGTGTGACGGCGGCGCCTGCCATTGCACCCGCTAGTGCACCACTCAACAAACCGGTAGGCGCGGGGCTTGCCGGAGCAGGAGCTGCGGCGGTAGGTGCCTGGCCCGCTAGTTTCCGGACCCGCGTGATGTCCAGGTTCAGGCCGCCGGTTTTGCTGAGTTTGCCCAGCCCGGCCTGACTGGCTTCCACAGGCGTGTCTTTCGCGCTGACGTACACATAACAATCGGCGCCATGCGTGAACCCGACCGTTGTTTTGGTCGTCGTGTCCTGCAATTGGGTGCCGGTTTGGGTGACGGTCACTTCTTTTTTCTTGGGCGCCGCTTTTGCCGCCGTTTTCGTTTGCAGGGCATGCCCAACCGACGACACCCGGAACGGCGCAGCAGCCCTGTCGCTCCCGCCTGGGGAGTTTTCGGGCTCCTGCGGTGCTGCGGACCTGGTTGTGGCGGACGACTTTTTGCGGATTTTCATAAAACTACCGGATGCAACGCGTGGAAAGGAATTCGCTTAGCCACCTGACCTCGGAGAGGTCAAATGTTTGTAGCAAAATGCGTATAACAACAATCTTTTACGGCGAGAAGAGCCGCTCAAAGTAATTCTCGCGGCTCTTCTCGCACTACAAAATAATCTGTATTGCGTTGCTACAAACGTTGGACCTCTCCGAGGTCAGGTGGCTAAGCAGATTCCTTTTTTAAGCAGTAATTACTCGATGTCAGGTCAGCTTCAAAGCCGCTAGCGGGTGTTATCCGCGCACTTTGAGCACTATTTTAGTTTCTTCCCGGTAGGAATTGCCCGGGTTGTTGTATTGTAGTTTGAGCGCGATTTTGTTGGCGGCGATGCCTTTGCCGACGAGGTATTTCTGGAGGGCCGTGACTTTCAGGGCGCCCAGGGTTTCCTGCGAGATTTTGTCGCCACGTTTGACCGTTGGCTTTTTCGTTTCCGTTTTGTTTTTGCCGCTGTTGTCGCTCAGGGTATAGTCGGGGATCGAAAACGTATTGTTGAATTCTCCACCGTAGGTATAGCCCGGTTTGTATTCGATGGTGCTTTTGTCGTCTTGGAAGACGGTCACCAGTTCCAGTCCGTCAAAACTGATACCCTGTTTGTTCAAATCCTCCACTTGGGCGACGATGTGATCGGCCAGGGCCCGGACGCCGGCCGGCAGTTCGTAGGTCTCTTCGTCGTCGGGGAACTGATAGGTGGCGATGGCCTGGGACCCGGCGAGCGTGAGTTGGAGCGGGAACAGGTTGGCGGGTTTGCCGTTGGCGGCGTTCAGTTTATTGCCAAACAATTCTTTCACGCACTCGGTGTCGCCCTCACGGATACAATCTTTTTCGGAGATGTTGGGTTTCAGGTTGTTGCAATCCTGCACCAGTTTGGTTTGGGTGAGGGTCAGTTCGTCGAGGTTGCGTTTGGCAATGTTGTAGAGGTTGTCGGCAGCGGTTAGGTTGTCCTGGTCTTTTTTGGAGATCTTTTTGCCTTGCCCTTCGATGGTTTTGGCCATTGACTTGGCCGACTGTCGTTCGGTTTCGAGGGCCTGGAGTTTTTGGCTGGCGGCCTCTATTTCTTTTGCCGATTCTTCCAGCATGTTGGCGCAGCGTTCGGCTTCCTTAAGTTTTTGGTTGCGGTTGCTGATGGAGCCACCGGCTTTGATCACGTTGGTGGTGGCGCTTTGGCGGTTGCGGATAGAAGCGAACTGCGGGTTGAGGTTGGTCGTGGTTTGGCGGGTATTCTCGTACAGGTTTTTGGCTTTTTCGGCGAAGGTTTTGGCCGGTTTGTCATCTTTTTTATCAGGCTTGGTATTTTTGTTAATCGGCTTGTCATCCTTTTTCGTCGTGGTATCTGTCACATCCTTGATGGGTTTCGGGCTGTCGTCTCTGATCACCGGATCGGGCTTCCCAAAAGTATACGCCAGGCCCATTTCATACGACAAACCCAGCATGGAATGCGATTCGGCGGCCAGGGTGACACGGAGTTTGTCGATCAGGGTGACGCCGGCCTGGAAGTGAAAGCCGGCGCCGTTGGTGCGCATGCCGGCGCCGATCATGAGCATGTTGTTTTCGAGGAAATAGGCGTTGAGGTTGACGTCCATTTTGCCGGCTTTGAGCGGGCGTTCGCCGCTGAGGGCGCGGAACATGAGGTTGGGTTCTATGGCAAAACCGGCGCCCTGGTACCGGACGCGCGCGTTGGCCAGGATATGCGGAATGACGTCGTACAGGGCCTCGTCGGCCAGGTCGGGGTTGCTGGATTGGATCGCGATGTCTTTGTTGTTGAACAAACCTGGGGCAGCGGCGTCGAGGGCGAAAAAGGAGCCGTCGGTGGTGCGGTACTCGAAGGCCAGGCCGGGGCCGCCGTCGAAAGAGGTGCTGTTGGCTTCGCTGTTGAACACCAGCAGGTCTACGGCCTGGGCGGTGCGAACGCCGTCGAAATCCAGTTTTTGGTTGGTGGCGCCGGCCATAGCGCCGAGCGAGAAGCGTATGTTGTCGGTATTGAGCAGGTGGTAGCCAAAAAAGCCGGTGAATTGCAGGCGGTTGAGCAGGCTGACCTTGTCGTTGAGCAGTTGAACGGCCAGGCCTACGCGCTCGCCGGCCAGGGGCGAGAGGTCGGCGTGCAGGAGGTAGGAAGTGGGCCGGTCATCGGCCTCCAGTTCCAGAAACTGGGTTCGGTAGGCGATCGCCACTTCGCCGCCGCTTTTGCCGCCCTGGCTGGCCGGGTTGAAGAGGCGCGGGTTCCAGGTGGATTGGTTAAAATGGGAGATTTGCTGGGCCCGCAGCGGTGTGAGCGTTGCGAGCAAAGACAGCAGCAATATCGGGCAGTATAAAAAAGTGCGCATGGCAGATTGTTTAATGGTAAATGCTTGTGGTGCACGGGAGCCGGGGCGGCATTACCGCCGGATGATGGTGACTGTTCCCCGGGATTTTTCGCCGGTGGGGCTGGTTAGCACCCAGATGTAGGGGCCGTCGGGGCAGCCGGTGCCGTCGAAGGGGGCCAGTAGCGCACCGGTATAAATTTGTGCGCCGTAGCGGTTGAACAGCATGATGTTGTAGCCTTCGGGGTTGTCCACGGTGTTGTCCACTTTGATATCCCACAAATCATTGGTTCCGTCGCCATTGGGGGTGATGAGTTCCGGAATAAAAATGCCGTTGTCGGTTTCGGGCAGCACTTCCACGATGATCCTCACGGTATCCGCCAGGCAGGGGCCATTGCTGCCATACAGGGTATATTGGACGAGGCCGGGCGCCTGGGCTTTTTCGAGGGTAAATACCTGGTCTTGTACGTTGCCGGAGCCGGAGGCGGGGATGCCGCTGACGTTGACGGCGGTGGCCGTCCACTGAAGTTCGCCGCCGGTCACGTTGCATGAAAAATCGCGTTGCTCGCCATTGTTCAGGGTATAGGTGGCGTCGGTGCAACTGAGGTTGGGAAGGGCATAGCGGGTGACGCTTCCGGTACCGGTGCCGGTGCAACCGTTATCGGCGGCCGTGACGGTGACGGTGTAGGTGTTGTTGCCGTTGTTGGCGGGTGTGACGGTATTGGTACTCGCTGTGCCGCCGCCGCCGGACCATTGGTAGGTGACGGTTTCGCTGGGTGTGGCCGTTAGGGTAGAGGTTCCGCCCTGACAGATAGCATCCGGACTGGCAACCACCGTGACGGTAGGTTTGCTGAGGTCTGATTCTACGGTGACGGAGGTGACGGCCTGGCAGTTGTTGACCGCTGCAGTGACCGTGACGGTGTAGGTGTTGGTATTGGAGACCGTGATTTTATCTACAGTAGGACCAGTATTCCATTTGTATGTATACGTGGAAGTGCCGGTAGAAATGCTGGGCATGGCCGTCAAATCCATTGTATTATGGGTAGGCGAGCAGCCCAGTTGCGGTTTGCTTTTGTTGATGGTCACGCTGACGGTGGCGAGGTTGGGGGAGTTTGCTACCGTGAGGGTGGCGGATGCAATGCAGAGAGTTTGTTGATTGGTCATAATCACCGTGTACACGCCAGCGCCGCCTATGGTTGGGTATTGTGCGTTGCCGGAATTATTGAGGATCGTGCCGGAGCCGGAAGTCGACCACTGGTAAACTGGATTAGATCCTTGATTCACAGGAGCAATGGTGATCGTAGCAGCAGACAAAACAGTTGTGCATTCATTCACCGTGATGTTGTTGGGGGTGATCGAAACGGAAGGTGCAGCTGGGGCAGGGTTAACCGTGATAGTGGCATCGCCGGTACAGCCGCCGCCTTTTACCTGATACCGATAGAGCCCGGCTACATCTGCCCCATAGGTGGCGCTGGTTGCGCCAGCAATATCATCCCATTTGGACATGGCTAAGTTATAGCGTGCCCATTGTGCGGTATTGCCTCCACTGGGTGCCGGTGAGCCGGTTAAGGTTTTGGTGGCATTGGCGCCGCAACCCAAAGTAGGTGGTGTACTTGGTGTAATATTGACGGTTATGCCTTTTTCTATGCTAAACGAATAGGATTGGGTGGAGCACTCACAATCTGTCGGTGGCATGCCGGTGCAGTCGGCTGAAATATTGAAGGTATAAGTGCCGGATTCAAATTGCAGGGATGGAGAATTGGAGATGGAGAATTCTTCTTCGCTGAAATTATACGTCATCAAATTGGTATTGCCATTGTAGGTCAGACTGGCACTGATCAGGGGATTTCCTGCTGCGTTTTCAAAATAATCCTCTGTCTCTCCGTCAAGATAGGCTATTTTTAAGGTAAAACCGTTGATTACTTTGTTGCAAGCCAGGTCCAACGTAGCACCTTCATTAGGAAAATCAATATTGGCGGCCTGACTTTCTATGTCAATAAACGACTGCCCGGGGTTTGCATTTATCGTAAAACAAGGATCCTGCGCCCACACTCGCC
Source organism: Saprospiraceae bacterium (assembly GCA_020846655.1). Taxonomy (GTDB): domain Bacteria; phylum Bacteroidota; class Bacteroidia; order Chitinophagales; family Saprospiraceae; genus M3007. Next base: position 5,259 of record JADLDL010000122.1, read on the forward strand.
CACTCCCTGCCAGCCATACCGCCAGCAGCAGCGCCGATCCGGTCAAAAATTGTCGTATTGGTTTCATAATCAAATCGTTTTTAAAATGAGGAGGGATGGATTTAGTTGGCGCTTTTTCGTTTCTCAATAAACCGCATGATGGTGGTGCTTTCGCGGCCGAGTTTGATCATGTCGCCGTTGTTCAGGCGGGTCAGTTCCTGCAAGGGCACGGGCCGGCCGTTGATGTAAATATCGGCCAGGGGCTGGATAAACACAACCCCCTGGTTGAGGGTCAGGCGCGCGTGGCGCGGCGCAGCATCGGGGTCGTTCCACTTGATGTACACGTAGGAACCGGGCTCGCGGCCAATGTAGATGTCGATGCCGGCTTTCAGCCACTTGCTGATCGGGTTCACGCTCCGGAACTCGTCGGGCTGGAGGTATTCCAGTTCAAAATCCTCGAGCGTGGTTACCACGGTGACGATGGTAAAGCCCAGAATACTGCCCAAAACAATGAAACTGAGCATGTTGGCCAGGACGAAATCGCCCACCTCAGCCATGGCCATGTAGGCCAGAAACGCAATCAGGGAAGCCAGCAAGCCGCTGAGCATGCCGCGGCTGATGGAAATGGACGAGTCGAACGAGAGGATCAGGCCCATCGTCAGGCCAAACAACATCCAGATGACCAGGTTGACCAAAAACCGGTACAGCGCAGCATCGGCCATACCGCTGGTAAACAGGTAGAACCCGCCAAAAAAGATCACAAAAGAAGCCAGCATGCCGGCCACCGTGCGCAACGCGATCCGGCGCCAGGAAATTTTGCGCGGCTGGAAGCGCTCTTCTACCCACGACAGGGTAAATGCGATGCCGGTGCCAAGCGCCATGCCAAACAAGGTTTCGTTGGCCCAGTCGGTCACCCGGATGAGCAACTGTTCGCCGCTGGCCGCCTCGGAAGAGGACAAATTGCCGAGCAAGCCGGCGAGCAATTCGCGGTACCAGGTGAAATCGAGCAGGTTAAATAAGGCGTGCAACAACCAGGCGATAAAGCCGCCCAACATGCCAAACCACAACCAGTTGAAGCGCCGGAAAACCCCTTTGCCCGCAAAAAAATTGTCGATGCCCAGCGGCGCGCCGATGCCGTCGCAGGGGTCGGTATAGCGCATACAGCGCGGGTATTCCGGGCATTTGTTGCCCACGTATTCCCAGGTGGCCAGGGTGCAGGTTACCCTCGGACACTTGGTCACCACGAGTTCTTTGTCCTTGATATAATCGCCGGTCATGGGGTCCCGTTTTTTGGCCATCCCGTCCTGCTGGGTATATTGCGAAACGTATTGGCTCCGGAAACTTCGTTTGCCGACAAAGGGCACGGCCTCTTTAAAAATAAACAAGGTGCCCAATACCAGGCTGATACCCACCAGGAAAGGCGTGATGAGGTTGACCCACCAATTCACCGGTGTGAGCAGGGAGTTGTCGGGGGTGTTGTGGGTGCCCCGGGTAAATACCTCCGACTTGGCTTCCTGGCCTGTAGTGGTCCATTTTACAATAATTTGCCGTTTCTCCCCTCTAAATACCGGGCGGGGATATTGCAGTTGCAACACGTTGTTGTAGGCAAGGTCAATTTCTGTATTTAGGGCTTTGCCGATTTCGCGCGGGTAAGCAAAGAGGCTGAAGGTGTCCTGCTGGTTTTCCGTGCCGCCGATGAGGGTACTGAACACCGATGTGCGTTCGGAAGCCTTTGGCCCTATCCCGATAGGGAAGAGCAGAAAACTCCGGTCGGTGGTAGCCAGCAAGTTTTTGACGTGTTTGATCTCGTATTGGAGTTGATCCGCCGGCCCGCTTGCCGGCGGCAGGTTGTCGCCGGCGCTGATCAAAATCACTACCCGTTTTTCGGCCTCCACTTTTTTGAGTTCCCGGATGCTGTGGAACAAACAACTGTACAAATCAGCGCCAGCACCCAGGGGAGGTAACATGCCGCTGGCCCGCGCCTGGATATCGCCCGGGGTGATCGGCTGAATGGAGCCGATGGAATCGGCAAAAACACGCAGGAAAAATTGAGCGTCTGGGTTGCGGCTTGACAGGGAGTCCAGCGCCGTTTGCAGCATTTCGAGGGCCAGGGGGCGGGGCGTTTCCGGGCCGGCATCCAGCACAAACAGAACAGCCATCGAGCGCGTATTGCTGGCCTGCCGGTTTTGTTCCTTGATTTCAATGCGCGAGCCCAGTTGGTTCAGCGGGTCCGGCATCAAAACGCCATCAATCTTTTCGTAAATCGTCAGGTTTCGGGTGTTTAGCCGCTCTGTTCGACCCTTGGAAATGGCTTTCAGGTAAATGTTGAACTGGTTGTCCTTGATTTCATATTTGTAAAACGAAAACTCGGATTGCTGGGCCAGCAAGGGCAGCCCGCCACCAAAGAGAAACAGGAGGATCCAGAAAAAAGCCGGGAAACAGTGTGTTTTCAAGCGGATACTTCGCATGGGTTCGTGGTATAATTTATTCCAGAGGAGTTAGGGTGTGGTCAGGAATCCTTTCGCCGGATCGTTTTTTCAATCTCTGTCCAGGCCAGCCATTTTTCATCGGCAGCCTGGCCGTCCTGGTTGTTCATGTCGGATGAATGCTTCCGGGTGAAAAACCCGGTATCCAAATCCGGCGACAGGCTGTCAATAATCATAGCAAATTGATATTTTTCCTTAAAAAATCCTTCGTGAATGGCCATGTCGGGCGAGGAAAGAAACAAGCCGTGCCCGGGGTGCGTATGGAACCAGCCCAACAAGCCGGAATTGGGGTATTTGTCCTGGATATCGCCCAGGTCGTTGACCAGGCTTTCTGTGCTGAACTCCAGCCGGAACGTATTGTGGCTTTCCGGGGAAATAGGCACGAATTCTTCCACAAAAACTTCGCAAGACTGCTCTGTTTCGTGGATTAGCCCCAGCAAAAAACCGCCGATTTCGGGCACCATATTGTCGGTTTCCGTGATTTCGTGGATGTTTTGAGTGCGCAGAAAACGGTCAAGCCCGGTGATGGTGTGTTGGTTCAGGTGAACGTGGGTCAGGGTGGTGTCGGGCCACATGTCGCGGCAGTCGATGGTGTAGTGTTTGTTGTCGCGCAGCAGGGCTTGCATGGCCTCGGCCGGAATAAATTTCCGGCGGGATTGCTCTTGTTTAGATTTCGAATCGGTGCGGATTTTGATGGCCATTTTGGGCTGCGCCGGCGGTTCTGTCGCAGCGGCCTCGGTTTCGGCCAATGTTTCCTGCAGGCGCTCCAGGTCCTGGCCGGTAATGGCCGGCGGCGCGGCCGGCGCGGCGGCGACTGGCGGGGGCGCCACTGCCGGGGTGGGGGAGGCCACCGGGGTTGTGGCGGCAGGCGGCTCGGGTTGGCGGGCTTTCTTCTGCCGGAGTTTGTCTTCGTAGAGGCGTTTTTGGCGGGCCTGTCGCAAGCGGATAACCACAAAGGTCAGGATCAGCAGGATGCCGACGATTTTCAGGAAATTCAGGATATAATTGGTTTTCTCGATGTCGATGGCGTCAGTACTGCTGAAGAGTTGGGTGCTGTTTTCGCTGTCGTACACTTCCAGGGTGTGGGCGCCGTCTTCGCAGATTTTGCAGGCGGCTTTGCTGAGGGCAAAGACGGAGTCGGTTTTGGTAATTTCATACCGTTCCCGGGGAAATCCGTTTTGCGAAAGAAAAACAATGAACGGCGCAGTACCGCCGCTGACTTTGATGCGGAAGGAATCGCTGTCTTGCCCGACGAGGGTAACGATGACCCGTTCTTTGAATTTCAGGGTTTTGGTTTGGTTGTACGGGGCGTCTTTGCCGATATCGGTGATAAACAGTTGGTTAAGGGTGTCGCTGGTGCCCGAAATCGTCAGTTTGTAGGCCGCAAAGCCCGTTTTTTCGAGTTGGACCCGCAGGCTGTTCGAATCAATTTTGAGCTCTACGGCATTGGTAAGGGTATAGGTGTACGTGCCGTCGTTGTTGTCGGTGGGTTGGCTTTGGCCGAGCGGAATCGCCCGGAGGGCTTTGGCAACCAGGGGAGAGTTGGCGTTTTTGGCGCCGAATTTGGCGACAAAACTTTTTAGCGCGCTCTCGCGGCGGCTTTTTTCTTCAATACCCACGGCCTCGTTGTAGGCTTTTTCTTCTTCTGAAATTTGAGGAGCGGCGGGTTGAACCGGAGCGGGTTTGTTGGGCCGGTTGGCGGCTGGGTTGGGTTTGTTTGTATTGGCAGGGGCAGGTACTGCCTGGCCTTTGTCGGTCAGGTTGAACGTAAGGACGATAGGATCGGCATGGGCCAATTCGGTGTAATTGCCCACATCAACTCTTCGCCACACTTTAGGGTTAATCGTCAGGGTGGAAGTGCCGCCTTTGGTTGCTTTGACGATCAGGTATTTTTTGGTGCTTCGGTTCCGGTTCATGTTCGCGGGCAGTGTAATGCTGCCACCGGATTCATTGACCTGGAAGCCCCATTCAATGTCGTTTTCGCCCGGCAGTCCGCTCCCTTCGAAAATAAAAAGAATGTTGATGGCGATGGTTTTCTCCTGGCTGATATCGAGGTTGAATGCCGTTTCTCCTTTATGAACGGTGCTGGCATGCTCCACCGTCCAGTATACATTGCATTGGTATTTCTGTGTGGCTCCATCAAACGACAGCACTTTTTGCGCTGCGCTTTCCCAACTGAGGCCGATAAAAAAGCAAAACAACAGGCTGTATACCGCCCGGCCGGGCGAAAAAAACAGCGACGTGCGTCGCGGGAGGCGGGTGGTATTTTTTACTTTATATGGTACAATAGACATAAAAAACCGGTTTATTAAAATGAAATGCGGCGTTCCGGGGCGGAGGCGGATTTATTTGGTGCGGATGGAGTACACATTGCCGGCGCTGGTCTGCGACCGCGCTTTCCAGATGGCATAGAGCAGATACACCAGCAGCGATACGCCCAGGAGCATGCCGCCGCTCAAGGCAATCCATTTCAGGTAATCGCTTTGTTTGCTGAGCCGGACGGTACCGCCCTGTGCAATAATGGGCGTTTCCTGGGCGCGTGCAGACACCTGAACGCTGTATTCCCCCTCCAGCCCTTTGACCTGGAGCATGGTTTTGAATATTTTGACGGTGTCGTTGGTGGTCCGGAAGGCGTAGGCTACTTTGTTGGTTTTCAGGTCGATCAACTGAATTTTATAGGGGCTTTCCGCGCCGGAAATATAGACATGGTAGTCGTCGTCTTTTTTCACCAGATCGGCGACGAACAGGTTTCTGAATTCGAGCACGGTATCCCGCCCTTTTTCATCTTTGACATAGATCTGATAGATACCGGGCTCTTTCAGTTGCACCTCCAGCCTGCCGGAGTTTGAAAATCCGGCTCCTGAAATATCCAGGCCATCGGTGGCGGAAATGTCCAGGTACTTGGGGTGGATCTGGGCGGCATTGTCGACCTGCACCCGCACCAGGTTGCCGGTTTGGCTCACGGTGCAGCGCATGGGTTCGATTTGTTCCAGGCGTTGCTGGGCTTGCTGAACGGCTTTTTCGCAGGCGGGGTCGCTGCTGTAGGTGGCGATAAATGCGCGGAGCGCCTCGGTGTTGTCGCTGCCGCTAATCTTGGACCATTCTTTCTCGCACTCCGGACTTACGCGTTCGGTTTTGTTTTTATCCTTGTCTTTGGTGCTGCTGCCAGTTTTGGTTTTCGCGTCGGCGCTGTCTTTTTCCAGTTGTCGGATCAATTGCCGGACCTCGCCGATGTGCAGGCCGTAGTACTCGGTGCAGCGGGCATACCAGCCCAGGGTTTTCCGGGCTTTGACGAGGCGTTCTTCCGGGGTTCCGCTGGCGGATTTCAGTTGGTTGTATTCGGCGGCTTCCGAGTCTTGCAAGGCCTTTTGGGCTTCGCTCAGGCAGGAGGCCGGGGCGTTTTTATATTTTTGGAGAAAGGCGCACCATTCGTCGCGGTTGCCGTTTTTGGCGTTGCTCCAGGCCTGGCAGGCCGGGTGGCTGAAGTTTTTTACATCGAAATTGAGCGGAAGGCTGTAGTTGGGCTGAGCGGTGGAGGCGGCAGAGTCCTTGTGGATACAATCCAGGAAGAGTTCGAGTTTGCCGCTGCCATTGTCCGTAATTTTATACATGAAACGGATATCGCTTCTGTCGTCCTCAATTAACTTTTCGATATCGCGGTTGGAGGAATATTTGCTTAGAACCGGGGGAGGTGAGATCCAATTGTCCCGAACCACAATTTTGTGGTTTTTATACACGTCGAAATTTTTCAGTTGGATCATAACATACCCTTCGGCTGCATTGCGGTCGTTGACCTCATTCATATCCACTTCAAACATGTCAAAACGCTCGAACAGCCGGCCTGGCGCATCAGGGCTTGGCTGGGTTTGAATATACAGATCGAAGGAGCCCTCCCGGGTTGATCCGGCTTTTTTAAAGTTGCGGTATTTAAATTCAAACTTCTTTTTTACGTCTGTTCGCTGACCCCAAACAGGGAAACTGGCCAGCAAGAGCCCGAAAAAGACCAGCCGCAGAAAAACGGATTGGATAGAAAAGCCGGTGATCATATGCGCAGTGGATGTGGTGATGGTTGTGGAATGGGGGTACGGCTTAGTCTTCTTTGGGGGTGGCATCTCGGAATTGAATGGCCAATTTGCTGCGTTCGGCGGAAACCGGGGCAGGTCGCTGGGCGGTTATTTTGAGGATATCAGTGCTTTTGTTTTCATCATCAATCAGGGGCGTGTTGTCGACTGAAATGTCTTTGGATTTATTGACGATGTTGTTGGGCTCTGCAAACTCGGTGACCCATTTGGCGACCTCGGCATCCTCGGGGAAAGGGGCTACGTGTTCGGCATGGTAGTTTTTATACTGTAGTATTTCGCCGATGCGGAGGATCAGTTGAGGGAGTTCGTAGATCGTCCCGAATTTCTCGGCCTGGGCGCAAATCCGCCCTTTGAAGGAGCCTTTCCATTTGATGTTGGGGTGCCACAGGTCGGTAATCATCTTGATGCGGCAGGGTTCCAGGGGGTATTGGGGCGGCAGTTCGATTTCGGCCGTGTGTTTTTTTCCATACACCGGCATTTTGTGCTCGTCTATGCCGATGATGCTGTTGATGTAAAAATGTACGTGGTATTTGTACGGGATTTTGAGGTGGGTAACCGTTTCCACGGGCTCCCACCGGATCGCCGAACTTTTCATTTGGAGCAGGTTTTCGTGTTCGCGTGCCCAACGAATAAATTCGCGTCTGGTTTCAAATACTTGATCCTTAAAGTCGTACATATAGTTTGCAATGGTTCTGATGCGTGGGCCCGTCGGTCAGACGGGGCTCAAACACGTTTGAAGTTTTTGATGATTATTTTCTTGGGTACCTCCGGAGTTGCATCCAGTGCTTCGGTCAGCAAGGGGGAGCTATCTACATAGACCTCGTTTTTCTGGTTGATGATGTTGTTGGGTTCGGCGTATTCCCGCACCCATTTGGCTACTTCCAGGTCAAAGGGGTAGGGGTCCACCATTTCCGCCAGATAGTTGCGGTATTGCAGGATTTCGCCAATGCGAAGCACCAGTTGGGGCAGTTCATACAGGGTGCCGAATTTTTCCGATTGGGTGCAAATCCGGCCTTTGTCTTTTCCTTTGGACACGATGTTGGGGTGCCAGGTATCCGTCACCATAAAGGCCTTGCAGGTCTCCATGGGATAGTTGGGCGGAATTTCAATTTCGGTAATATGGTGGTCGCCGTAAATCGGATTTCTTTCGGCGTCAATACCGATGATACTTTTAAAGTGGTAATGTATTCTGTACCGCACCGGAATCTGGAGTGGCGAAACGGTTTCGACGACTTCCCAACGGATAACAGTGCTGCGGAGTTTTAGCAGCAGCTCGTGCTCTTTGGCCCAGCGCACAAATTCTCTCCGCATACTGAACACAGGATCGCTATAGTCATACATAGTTGAAAATTGAATTTCTGAAATAGAAATATCCTCGCCCAGAACTAGTCCTTTGAGGTAGCGAATGGCAAAAAAAACGCAGGGCCTGGATTAGCCAGCCACCAACTTTGGCGTGAAATAGATCGTATCGCCGTTGGAAATACCGACATCCATCAGCGTTTTGGTTTCGCTGATTTTTACGTTTTTGGCTTTGCTGATGAGTTCGTAGATGTACGGATTGCCTTGTGGGTCATTGCGGGGGGCAACGCCTTTTTGCAGCAGGCCGTCAACCAGATCTTTCCCGGTCGAATAATTCGGGACTTCCACATCAAACTCATCGCCATTGGGCATTACTCTGATTACAATATTCAGATCAGACATAGGAGAAATATAATTTTAATGATTTAAAGTTGTCTTTATAGGTTTTGACGATAAACACAGGTGCCTAAACGGGTATGACAGGCCACTATTCCGGCAATTCGTTACTGGAAATGCAGGAAATTCTCGTCGCCATTCAGTTCGACGAAGGATATTCCTTTAGCGGTGCCAATGGTCAAAATATGCAGCGGGGGGACGCCTAATTTGGACAGTGGTTCGTCCTGGTGCGGGAACTTTTTATTAATCGTACCGGTGCCGCTGATGCGCAATTCATCCTCCTCGGAGGCCTGGTATCGCTGTTTGATGGCTTCGGAAAAATGTGGCTTGGGGAGCAGGATATCATGGGTTTTTTCGGATAAAACAGAGGTGATGCTCAGCACCACATCGTAGTGAAGGTAAATTTCGGGTTCGGGTTCGTTCAGGTGCTCCGCCAGCCAGGCCAGTGTTTCGGCGACAGTGCTGCCGGAGGACATGGGGGATGCTTTTATGTCCGGCATGCTGGCATGGCTGATGCAGTCCGGTTTGCTGACATAGTCGATGGTGCTGATGGAAAAAAACGACAGCATGACGTCAAAATCCAGCTGATGGCCGGCCAGGGAATATTTCTGGTTATCAAAAATGATTTTCAGGGCTTCGGCCGATTGCATTGCGCCAATGATGGAGGCCGCTATGGGCGTGGTGGGAATCCGGCCTTGCGTGGCATTGCGTTGGGCCACATCCGGGCAACCCAGCCGGTACTGAATGATGCTCCACTCGATATTGGTGAGCTGGCATTCGTAACAATTGATGCCCGGCCGGTACACATTCATCTGGCCGGCCAGGTTTTCAATGGCGCCATCGACCCAAGGTTTGCCCAGTTTGAAGCAGTTCCGGTTGATAAACAGGCGGGCAAGCCGGTTGTCCAAACAGCCGATGACCGCATCCATCCGGCGAAACACACCAAGGCCAACATCCAGCATGATATCGCCGTTGATGGCCTGCACCTTCACGTTGGGATTGATCTCCCGAACCCGCTCGGCGGCTACTTCACATTTCTTTTTCGATTTTTTACTGTCGGATTCGCGGTACAGGATGGACCGGCTCAGGTTGGAATATTCAATGGTATCGAAATCAACGATGAGGATATTCCCGACATTCAGTAGCGCCAGGTTTTTCAGTACCTCATTACCCAGTGCGCCGGCGCCTACGACCATTACTTTTGCGCCATTGACCCGTTCGGCATCAAAGCCCTTAATCATACGAAACGTGTCATCCCACCGAGGAGAACCCAACTTAATGAGGTCCTTTGGTTTGTCGGCCTTTTTAGCTTTCATTGGTTTAATTCAGCCTGTGAATTGTTTGGAATTTTGATGACTCAAATGTAATTTTTTTTTGACTAGCAACAAATTAATTCCGAGTTTTTGTTTGCTGCTTGCCTTGAAATTTCGAACATGCTGCAAATACTAGTAAGATAATTCTTATTTCACCTGCTTCCCCGGAACGAGCTCCCATAGGGACAGGAGGCCCTGCGGCCGAATGAAATAAAATTTGCCGGTTCGGCCGGCCAGGCCAAATCCCTGGCGGGTTCCAGTTTTTCGGGCCATGTTTCTTACTGGCAAAATCCTTGCCTGAATTTTGTTTCCGCCAACAAAAATTCTTTCTTTGGTCAATACCGCGCTGCCGCCCGGCAAACCACTATCTTTGCGCCGATTTCGGCACGACTTTCCTCCCGCATCGATGCCCCAACTTTTTTCGATTCAACACAGGAGGCAGCACAACTGGCTGCCGTTTCATGGACATGGCAAAACACCGAATCCTCATCACCGGCGCTGCCGGCTTCATCGGCTCGCACCTCTGCGACCGTTTCCTTGCAGAAGGCTACCAGGTCATCGCGATGGATAATCTCCTCACCGGCAACCTGGATAACATCGAGCACTTGTTCAAGGAGAAAGATTTCGAGTATTACCACCACGACATTACCAAGTTCATCCACGTGCCGGGCAAACTCGACTATATCCTCCATTTCGCTTCGCCGGCCAGCCCCATCGATTACCTGCAAATGCCCATCCAAACCCTGAAAGTGGGCGCGCACGGCACGCACAACCTGCTGGGTCTGGCCAAAGAAAAAGGCGCCCGAATCCTCGTCGCCTCCACCTCGGAGGTGTATGGCGACCCGCTCATTCACCCACAAACCGAAGAGTACTGGGGCAACGTGAACCCCGTCGGCCCACGGGGGGTGTATGACGAAGCCAAGCGTTTCCTCGAAGCCATCACCATGGCCTACCACAACTACCACGGCGTAGAAACCCGGATTATCCGGATTTTCAATACCTACGGTCCCCGCATGCGCGTCAACGACGGCCGCGTGCTGCCCGCGTTCTTCAGCCAGGCCATTCGGGGCGAAGGCCTCACCATCTTCGGCGATGGCTCCCAAACCCGCTCGTTTTGCTACGTGGACGACCTGGTGGAAGGCATCTACCGCCTGCTGCTGAGCGATTATCATCTGCCCGTTAATATGGGCAACCCGCAGGAAATCACCGTGATGCAGTTTGCCCACGAAATCCTGGCGCTCGTCAACAACCCCAAGGCCTATATCGACTACCGGCCCTTGCCCGTAGACGACCCCAAGCAACGCCGTCCGGACATTACCAAAGCGCAAACCCTGCTGGGCTGGGAGCCCAAGTACAACCGCGCCGAAGGCCTGCAACTGACGTACGACTATTTCAAAAAGGTGGTTCAGCCCGTTTAATGCACGTATGAATATTCTTGTCACCGGCGGGGCCGGATTTATCGGCTCCCACCTGGTACGCCTCCTGGTGTCCAAATACCCGCACTACCGCATCGTCAACCTCGATGCCCTGACCTATGCCGGCAACCTCGCCAACCTGCGCGATGTGGAACAGGCGCCCAATTATTTTTTTGAAAAAGGCGATATCACCGACCAGGAAAACCTGCCGGCGCTGTTTCAAAAACACCAACTCGACGGTGTCATCCACCTGGCAGCCGAAAGCCACGTGGACCGCTCGATCAGCAACCCCCTGTCTTTCGTCGAAACCAATGTGCTGGGCACGGTCAATCTGCTGAACGTAGCCCGCCAGCACTGGAAAGACAACCCGGCCGGCAAACGATTTTACCATATTTCCACCGACGAGGTGTTCGGCTCCCTAGGCGAGGAGGGCTTTTTTACCGAAGAAACCGCCTACGATCCGCGCTCACCGTACTCGGCCTCCAAAGCCAGCAGCGACCATTTCGTGCGGGCCTACTACCATACCTTCGGCTTGCCGGTTATCGTGTCCAACTGCAGCAACAATTACGGCTCCTACCAGTTTCCCGAGAAATTGATCCCCCTGATGATCAACAACATCCGGGAGCAAAAGCCGCTGCCGGTGTACGGCGACGGCCAATACACCCGCGACTGGCTGTGGGTAAAAGACCACGCCGCAGCCATCGACCTGATTTTTCACCAGGGGAAAATCGGGGAAACGTACAACATCGGGGGCAACAACGAGTGGAAAAACATCGACCTGGTGCACAAACTCTGCGACATCATCGACGAACTGCTCGGGCGCCCGCCCGGTCACTCCCGCCAACTGATCACGTTTGTGCGGGACCGCCCCGGGCACGACCGGCGCTACGCGATCGATGCCAGCAAAATCCGGGAAGAGCTGGGCTGGGAACCCAGCGTTCAGTTTGAGGAAGGGTTTAGGCAAACCGCGCAATGGTACCTTGAGCACCAGGACTGGCTGCAAGGCGTACTTTCCGGCGCCTACCAGGATTTCTACCGGCAGCAGTACGCCCAATAACTTTTTTAGTGGTAGACCTTTTTGCCTTTGTTCAGCCAAATACCCCAACTCCGGTCAAAGGCGTGTACCTCTTGGGTGGGGCCCTGAGCGTTGTATACCGGGTAGCCCCGGTTGACCCATTCGAAAATGCCGCCGTACAGGTTGGATACCTGCGTGAAACCGGCCGCCAGAAGTTGTTCCGATATTTTTTCGCTGCGATACCCGACGGAGCAATACACCACGATTCGCTGGCCCTTGCCGATTGGCGGCAAGTCCTTTACTTCGAAATGGTCATATCCCACTGGTATGGCTCCGTTCAGGTGGCTGACGGCGTATTCCCGGGGTTCCCGGGCGTCCAGGAAAAGGATGGAACTACTGTCGCGGGCAGCCGCTGTGGCGTCAATTTCCGGCACACTGTGCCGGAGCAAACCCTTGAGCATAAGGCGGAAAGCGCCGCTTTTTACCTGGCTGTAGCCGGCCATCGCCAAAAGCAACAGGCCGGCTACGATGATTCCTTTTCTTTTCATGATACACGTTTGTTTCCCGTGTGCGGACACAAAAAACGGAATTCCTGCCTAGGTAAGTATACCGTTGCGGTAGGATTGAAACAGCCTTGGCAACGCAAAGGGGCCAAAGCAAAAAAGGAAGGGGGGATACTAGGGAATAAAGTAAGGCAGCAGCGGGGGCCCTGTAGATGAAAAAAATCCTACTGCCAGAAGGGAAGCAGTAGGAAAATCAAAACATACTATGAGAAAACTGGGACGAAGGTAAAGTGCCGGCCCAGTACTCAAAATATGTTTTTACGGAACGGCGGTGTTTTGGAAAGAAACGGCGGATTTTTCCGGGAATTCGGGTTGGCGCTCTAAAAAAAGGCGCCACACCTATATAGTATGTGTGGCGCCTTTTTAAACATGTCGGGCAGAGCATCCACCGGGTTTACTGGCCGTGAAAAAGGGCCGCAATGGATTTGTGTTCCACGGTGTTGCGAATGGCACGGGAGAACAATTTGGCCGTAGGCAATACCTTTATTTTGGGCGACTGCCGCTGCAGCGGAATGGTGTCGCACACCAGCAGTTCGGTGAGTTGCGAGTTTTCGATATTTTCGTAGGCTTTGCCCGACAACACCGGGTGGGTACAAATGGCGCGCACGGAGCGGGCGCCTTTGGCAAGCAGGGCGTCGGCAGCCTTGCAGAGGGTGCCGGCAGTGTCGACCAAATCATCCACCAGGATCACGTCGCCGCCGCTCACGTCGCCGATGACCGTCATGGAAGCCACCTCGTTGGCCTTGGTGCGGTACTTGTCGCAAATGACCAGTTCGCGTTTGAAATGTTTGGCATAGATGCGGGCGCGTTTGACGCCGCCTACGTCGGGGCTGGCAAAAATGACGCTGGAGAGGTCTTGTTCGGCCAGGTAGGGCATGTAAATCGCCTCTGAGCGAAGGTGGTCCACCGGAATGTCAAAAAAGCCTTGTACCTGGTCGGCGTGCAAATCCATGGTCATCACCCGGTTGGCGCCGGCTGTGGTGAGCAGGTTGGCGAGTAGTTTGGCACTGATGGGTACCCGGGGTTTGTCTTTCCGGTCTTGCCGGGCATAGCCGAAATAGGGGATCACGGCGGTGATATAGCCGGCGGAGGCGCGGCTGGCCGTATCGATCCACAGCAGCAATTCGATCAGGTTGTCGTGCGGCTGGCAGGTGCTTTGGATAAAAAAAACATAGGAGCCGCGCACACTTTCGTTGATGATGGTTTGTAATTCACCATCGCTGAAACGGGCGAGCGACTTGTCGCCCAGGGCCACATCGTAATGAAAAGAAATATCAGCGGCCAGCTGTTCGGAAGCCGAGCCGGAAAAAAGTTTTACTTCGGGCATAAGTGTGCCGGAATCCGGAGAGGTTGATGGTTCAAAATGAGAGGAACGCAAAGGATCGGAAATTTTGGCAAAGGTATAAATTCTGGCTGGGAGGGGGACTATGCCGTTGTTTTTGCCGGATAATTTTGCTGCGTCCTACTTGTCCCGACGGATCACACAGGCATGCTGCGGCTGCGCTCCGCTAGGCGGTTTTTTGCTCTTTTGGAAAAATCAGGTAGTCGAGGAGCAGCGAAAACAGTGCGTAGAATTCGATAAACTTGTCGGTGGGGCTTGGTTCGGAAAGAAAATATTTGAGCAAATAATACACGGCACTCAGGGCCACGGTACCAGCCCAGATTTGGTACCAGAGTGGTTTGTTTTTAATTTTATTGAACATGGATGTGTTTTTTAGATCAATTCAGTGGTGTTCTAAACTCGGTTGAAGGAGCAGAAAAAAAGAGTTGCAACCCGCTTCAGCGCGCTACAACTCTTTTGTATTGTTTCCAGGTACAACACCTTACGGAGTCACTACCTTTTCTTTTTTGATTTTAGCGCCCATACCGGCTTCACGCCAAACGGCTTTTTTATTCTTTTTTGCCTTGGTCGTGTCGGCTGCTGCAATGGCATTGGTCGCGCTCACTACGCCGCCGCTGACACAGATGTCGCTGAATTTGACTTTTTCCGTGGTGCCGGGTTTGTACACGTCACCGTCTTGTTTCACCACCGAGGTGATCATGATGTCGCGCACTTGTTTGGCCGACAATTCGGGGTAGTACGAGCGGATGATGGCCGCTACACCGGCTGCTGCCGGCGAAGCCATGGACGTGCCGCTGAACGTGGCGTATTTGTTGTCGGGCACCGTGGAGTACAGTTGGTGGCCCGGCGAAAAGAGGTCGACGTTCTTTTTGCCGTAGTTCGAGAAATTGGCGATGCGTTTCTCGTCTTTGCGCCAGGAAAGGGCGCCGATTTCGAGCCAGTTCGGAGCGGTTTTTTCTTTTTTGAACAAGCCTTTTTTCACGGGGGCGTTGTAGCCGTCGTTCGGGAAGTTACCGTCGGTATCGTTGTTTTCCGAATCATTGCCGGCGGCATGCACCAGCAGGACGTCGTGATCGGCGGCATATTTCACGGCCGCGTCCACATAGGCTTTGTCCGGGCTATAGGCTTTGCCAAACGACATGTTGATGATGCTGGCGCCGTTGTCTACGGCATAGCGAATGGCGTTGGCCACGTCTTTGTCGCGTTCGTCGCCGTCGGGTACGCAGCGCACGGTCATGATGCGAACGTTGTCGGCTACGCCGTCAACGCCTACGCCGTTGTTGCGGATAGCGGCAATGATACCGGCTACGTGGGTGCCGTGGCTGGCGTCGGGGCCGCGGTAGTCGTTGTTGCCGTAGTAGCGGTTGTTGAGGTCGTTCGGGTTGTCGCCGACGGCCGTGCGGGGGTTGTAGTCCGGGTTGAGGTTGTAGTTCAACTGGTTGGTCACAAAAGCGGAGGCTTCTGCTTTTTGCTCGGCAATATTTTCAGGCGTCAGGCCTTGCGCCATCACCTTTTTGCTCATTTCGATGGCCTGCTTGAGCTCGTCGTTGGTGCCGGCGTCCATCTTGTTGAGGTCTTCGATGCTGAAGTTTTGCTTGCCGCTGGCTTTTTGAATGAGGGCAAATGCCTCTTCAAATTTGACAAACTGGCCTTCCATTTGCTCTTTCAGGCCTTCGGCTTCTTTGCGCTCCGTTTCAAAGGCTTCTTTCACTTTTTCAAAATACTCGAATTCCTTTTTGGCTTCGCCATAGAGGTTTTTGCCATCGGTGCCGCTGAATTTCTTGCTCAGGCGAACGTATTCGCGGGTGAGTTCGAGGGTTTCGTGGTCTACGTTTTTGCCGTCGGGGCCGCCCAGGAAGTTCCAGCCGTGGATATCGTCCACATAGCCGTTGTTGTCGTCGTCTTTGCCATTGCCGGCGATTTCACCGGGGTTGACCCACATGATGTCTTTGAGGTCTTCGTGTTTATCGTCTACGCCAGAGTCCAGTACCGCTACGATGATCGTTTGCCCTTTTTTGCCTTTGGCTTTCAGAGCGGCGAGGGCGGCGTTGCCGCTGGTGCCTTGCACGCCGTCTTTGGCCTGGTCCAGGGTGAACCAGTTTTCAGGCGCTTTCGATTGTGCAGAGAGGAACACTACGGGCAGGCAGAACGCAAGGACTGCCATACACTGTTTGAAATTCATAGTTGAATGAATATTTAATGGTAAAAAACGTAAGGAGTATGACCCGAATGGCCGGATCAACCGAAACGCCAAAGCTACGGCTTTAGTTGTCGGTGTGCCGGGGATTAGACCAACATTTGACATATGTCGGTGGAAAGCAGAATATGTTGTTTGAAGTTCGATGCTGGAGGCAGGCTACAGGGTGCCCCGCAGGGCTTGCTCGCGTTCGATGGCTTCAAACAGGGCTTTGAAATTGCCTTTGCCGAAGGATTTGGCGCCACGGCGCTGGATGATTTCATAAAACACGGTGGGCCGATCCTGTACCGGTTTGGTAAACAATTGCAGCAGGTACCCGTCATCGTCGCGGTCGATCAGGATATTTAGTTTTTTCAGTTCTTCCAGGTCTTCATCGATGTGCCCGACGCGGTCCAGCACATCGTCGTAGTAGGTTTCCGGCACTTTCAGGAAATCGACGCCATTGGCGCGCAACTGGCTCACTGTGGCGATGATATCGTTAGTGGCGATGGCGATGTGTTGCACGCCGGCCGACTGGTAAAAATCCAAATATTCCTCGATCTGGCTCTTTTTCAGGCCTTTGGCCGGCTCGTTGATCGGGAATTTGATGTACCCGTTGCCGTTGCTGACTACTTTCGACATCAGGGCGCTGTACTCGGTGCTGATGTCCTTGTCGTCGAAGGTGATGAGCAGTTTGAAGCCCATGACATCCTGGTAAAACTTGACCCACTTGTTCATGCCGCCCAGTTCCACGTTGCCGACGCAATGGTCCACGTATTGCAAACCGGTAGACCGGGCGGGGTACACGCTTTGGCGTGCCTCGTAACCGGGCAAAAAGGCGCCGGTATACTGGCGGCGTTCGACGAGGGTATGGATCGTTTCGCCGTAGGTTTTGATGGCCGCCATGATGACCTCACCGGTTTCGTCGCGGAGGGTTTTGGGCGCGTAGGCGCTTTCAGCGCCGCGTTCGAGGGCGGTGTAGTAGGCTTTTTCGGCGTCGTCGACCCACAAGGCCAATACTTTCACGCCATCGCCGTGCAGGGCCACGTGCCGGGCAATTTCATGCTCGGGCGACAACGCGGACGTCAGGACGAGGCGAATTTTATTTTGTTGCAACACATAACTGACCCGGTCGCGGACGCCGGTTTCGGGGCCCATATAGGCTACCCAATCATACCCGAACGCCGCCTGGTAGTACAGGGCGCTTTGTTTGGCATTGCCTACATAAAACTCGATGTGGTCAGTACCGTTGATGGGAAAGGTGTCGGCAGGGTGTACGTCCGTGCCGGGTGCGGATTTGGTTAGCGTATCCATGACAAAGGTATAAGGCTGGTTGTTGAATTTTTGCTGCGCAAAGGTATGATAAAACCCAGGCTACCAAAAAAGCAAGTACCGCTTCCTGACACCGTAGTGACCAAAAAACACCTCAATAACTGGCCTTAAACTGCAAACTCAGGCGTACCGGCATCTCATCGGTCGTCGTATTCCGCAAGCGAATGGCGAGGTCGATGCCATACCGGTTGTCAGACATCACCCGTTTGCAATCGGCCAGCGAGGGCAGCAGGTCCAGCGTATTGCTGGGGTTGATCGGTGTCGGATACCGGTAGGCCGCTTCGATGTAGTCGGTCTTGTCCGAATTGGTGTATACCCGCAGCGAAACTTCCTCTACAATGCTGAAGTCCAAATCGCCGAATATCCCGGCCATCGAGGCTTGGGCCGGCATCACCCGGAGCACCTCTTCGTCGGTTTTCCCGTACTGGCTCAGCAGGGCTTCGTAGCGGGTGTTGAGGTTGTCAAAATAAAAATGGTGGGTAACAAAGCCCCCCACACCGGCCGGAATGGTAAATTCCTGCTGGTAAATCATGTCAAATCCGGGCGTGGTCTCCTCTTTTTTACACCCGGAAAAAAATACCACCGCCGCCAACACAACCAAAATCAGTCTGAACATCGCCTTCAAATTTTTTTGACCGCCGGCAACCCGCCGCCGTACCCTTCTATGACGCCAGTTCAGTCAAAAAAGTTGGTTGATGAATTCATCATTCAAAATAGGACCCTGCGGCGAAAGCCGGCTATGGAGCGCAGTTGAACCAGTTGGCTGTGCCAGGCATAGGGCAAATGCCCTTCGGGCAGGTCCAGTTCCTCGGCATCTGCCGGCTGGCACCGGTAGGCTGCCCGCTCCAGGAGCCGGAGCAGATGGGCTTCCGGGTGCCATTGGCGGTGTTTGCCGGCCCGAACCGGGTACACCAGCAGGGCCTGTAGCAGGGCTTTTGGCCACGGCTGTTCCTCCGCCAGCAGGGCAGCCGCCAGGGCCGAACGCGGGGCTTCCAGCAGAGCAGGGTGCCGGCACAGGTGGGTTAGCCGGACTAGGCGCTCGGGTGCGGGCAGGGATTGGAGCAGCAGTTGCAGCACCTCGGAGCGCCAAAGCGGGTGCTCCGGCGCCGCTTCCAGGGACCGGAGGGCGGCGTCTGCCCAGGCCACGTCGGCATGCCAGGCAATACTGTCGAGCAAAAATGGCAGCCAAGGGGTATCCAAAACTGTGGCCGGGAATGCCTCGGGCGCCGTGCCGAGATCTGCCGGCGCGCGCAAACTGAACCACACCGCTTCCGGCGAGGCCTTGCCCAAATGGGGCGCCAGGGCCGGCACCAGGCTCAACAAGGTCAAGCGCCCGAAGGCGCCGTTTTCGGGCAAGGGACATTCGTCCAGGTCCAGCCCGGCAAGCGCGTCTTGCTGTATGAGCGCCCGGCTTTCCTGCCGCAGCCGGCTGTCGGGCAGCAACAGCAGCAGCCGCCGGGCCAGGTAGCGCACCGGCGCCTGGGCATCGGTGGCAGCCCGTTCGAGCAAGGGCTCGTCGGCCAGGGAAAGCCCGCTGCGCAGGCTGTGCAGAAACTGAATCTTGTGTTCGGGGCGTTCGGAGGCCCAGGTTCTTTCGAGCCAGGCCAACCCAACCAAGGGCCGGCTGTGCCGGGCTTGCGTCAGCAGGTTCCGGCGTTCGGCCGGCGTGCCAGTGTCCCATTCCGGCTGGGTTTGCGGGTACAGATCGGCCCAATCCGGGTGTTGCAGGGCCAGCCACTGCGCGAGTGGCCCCAAACTAGCCAAGGTGGCAGCATCTCCTTGTTTGCGCCGGAACAAATGCTCCAACACTTGCGGCAGCAGCTCGGGGGGCAGCCGGCGTCCGGACTGCCCCAGCCACCCGAAAAACTCAGGCAAGACCTCCGGAAACACACCCCGGAGCATGGCTTTGAGGTCCTGCGCCGTTTGTGGACGGCACAAGGGACGTTCATCGGGCAATGCCGGCACCGGTAAAGCAGGCGGCTGCGCTTCAAGAAGCCGGGCTGCTTTTTGGATCAGGTGAGAAGCCGCCAGGGCATACAAGGCGGTTTGCGCGGCATCGGCCGATTCCGGTACAAGTAGTTGCTGCGCCACTCCCGGCGGGAGCGGTTGGCGATCAGTACCGGCAATAGCCGTGTGCAGGATGTTTTTCCAAAGGCGGCTCATGCCGCAAATATCGGAAAAGAGTGGGAGGGTAAGATTGTCGGACCAGGATATGCGTCGCGACGAAAAAAGTGACAGGATGGTAGTTTGTCATTCGGGCACCCGAATGAGCCCTGGGGCGGGCCCTTAGTGCGCTGGCAGAGGGCTAAAATTCAATCCAATAGCCTTCGGGACTGCGGCGGATCGGGTACAGGCCGGCCGAAATAATTTCTTGGGAAAGGCCTGGCAAACTGTGTTGGAGTGTTTCGGACAAGCAGTACGGTACAGGCACCGGAAATACAGGCCCCCGGAAAAACACGCGCTCGGTGCAAGGCTTCATCCCGGCTTTCGGGAAGAAGACTTTCAGCCGGCCGCTGAGGGTAACGCTCAGCAGCGCCTCCGCAAACGGACAGCTTCGATTTTTCTGACGGGCTACTGCCATGTCTTGGTAGTGGGTGGTGTTGATGCGGCAAATACCGATGTTAACGCAATTGCCGTTGGCTTGCATGACGCCAAATTCGACGCCAGCCTGAACTAGAAGGTCGGGAAGGATGGCCAACTCCAAAGGCTGGAGCAGCACATCTCTGTGTGTGTAAGCGGTCATTAGGAAAAGTGATGATGTCGTTAAGTAATGGTGTTTGCCTGCCTGAGGAAATTACTCCGGCCGACGAAGCGAAGCGCTTAACGAGGATTAAAAAAGGAACGGTATGGAATGTTGGGAATGATTGCAGCGTGCCAAAAACTATGCCGCTTTCGTTGTTGTGCTCCACAAATACCCACTTTGGTTTAGGATAGGGCCTGGTTTTTCCCGGATTTAGTTTGTTCGAGCAGCCAGTTTTTGGCGGTTACCTGATCCGATTTTTCGATGCGCAAGCGCAGGGCAGCGTGTTTGTCGGGGGTGGTGCGCAACAAGAGCCGCAGCCATTTGATAAAATTGAGGTAGGCTTTTCGCACATTTTCGGTGATGATTCGGTTGCGCTGCAAATAGGATTTGAACGCGTGCAACAAGCTGTCAAGGGCATCAAACGCTTCCGTCTCGTAATAAATTTTAGCCAACATCTCTTTGGCGTCGAGGTTGTAGTGCACGTCGGAGAACTCCAGTTGGTTCAGGTGTTGCTGGGCTTCGGCATAGCGCCCCGTGTAAAAAAACAAATCGGCCAGGTTAAAATGCAAGGCATCGGACCTGGATTCCTGCGCCAGCAGCAGGTTTTTTTCCCGGATAAAACCCTCTGTCCAGGCAAAACGCTGGAGCCGCAGCCCAAGTTTAACGATGTTTTTGTAGTGCCAGGGCGACAGCTGGCCGTTGTCTGTAAGTAAAACCCCCGATTCGACACCCTCTTCGTATAGCTGCAAGGCCTCGGCCACAAACTCCTCCCGCACATGCCGGATCTGGCGAATGCAATAATTGAGGGCATAACTGTACAACCAGGCCATTTCTTCCTGCGAAAAACGGTCTTTTTGCAGCGGAAGCAGTTGCCGGAGCGCCTGAAAATCGGCGTCGCCGTTTTCCTTCACCAACATTTGGTACACCCGGAAATACAGCGCAATGCCCGGTGCCGTAGCCGGAAACGCGTGGTTTTCTACAAACCGCCGCACTTCTTCCACAAACTGAAACTCATAACTGGACGACACCACGTTTTGGTTGTTGAGCATCGTGCAGGCGTATTTTAGTTTTTCCGTCAGGTAAAAATAATCCAGTTGGTCCGAAGCCTGTTGCAGGTGCTCGTCGGTTTGACGGGATATTTCCTGGCTGCTGTTGGCCCGCAACTCCAGATCGGCAAACCGGTATTCCTGCAACAAATACGCCGTATTGCGCAGGGGCGAGGCGCTCAGGCGCCGCCGCAGGCGTTCGGCGTTGAAGCGGTAATGTTTGAACAAACCGCGCGACAGAAGGGCTTCCGCCGTTTGCCATTCCGGCTCAAATACCTGTTGCTGGTAGTGTTCCAACCCCAAAAACTGCTCGCCCAGTTTCAGCAGCCACGACATCAGGTAGTTCAATTGGCGCTGGTCGGCCGGCTGACCGGGGTACAAGGCCTGCCAGAGCTGCTCGCGGGTCGGGTTTTCCCGCAA
>JADLDL010000123.1 GCA_020846655.1 Saprospiraceae bacterium
AGCGCTTTCGAGGTGCTTGAGCGCGCACCCGGGGTGTTTATCAATGCAAACGACAACATCAGCATTCGGGGCAAATCGGGGGTCATCGTGATGATCGACGGCAAACCGACACCTATGAGCGGCCAGGAACTGGCCAATATGCTGCGCGGTATGCCCTCCGGCAACATCGAGCGCATCGACATCATCACCAACCCCTCCGCCAAGTACGACGCCGCCGGCAATGCCGGTATCATCGACATCCGGCTGAAAAAAGACAAAAACCTGGGCACCAACGGCACCCTCAGCGCCAACTACGGGCAAGGGGTGTACCACAAAGCCGGCGCCGGGCTCAACCTCAACCACCGGAACCGGCACATCAACGCCTTTGGCAACTACAACTACAGCCTCCGGAAGGGCTTCAATAAACTGGATCTTATCCGGACCTTTTATGAAAACGGCCAGTCGACCGGCGCCTACGACCAACGCAACTACGTCGTTTTCCCGTTCCGGTACCACTCCGCCCGCGCCGGCCTCGACATCTCCCCAAATCCCAACACCATCATCGGTATAGTGGCCAGCGCCAGCCTCAACGAATTTGACCCCAACGGACAAAACCATTCGAACGTGCTCGACAGCGAAAGCAAAAAAATATCGGCCTTCACTACCGGCAACGACAGCCACGACCACTGGCCGACCTACACCCTGAACGCCAACCTGAAACAACAACTCAACGACAAAGGCCGGGAACTCAGCGCCGACCTCGATTACATGCGGTTCTGGAACCAAACCAACCAAAATTTCACGACCGACTACCTCGACCTGAACGGACAACCCTTCCTGCCAACCTACCTCCTGGTGGGCGAACTGGCCGGCAATTTGCAAATTCGATCGCTCAAAGCAGATTATGTTAATCCCCTGAAAAACAACGCCAAATGGGAAGCCGGCATCAAAACCAGCCTCGTGACCGCCGACAACAACGTCCAGTTTTTTGACAACAGCGACCCCGCCGCACCGCTGTTTGATTCTACCAAAAGCAATCATTTTCTCTACCGCGAAAACCTGAACGCCGCCTACCTCAATGGCTCCAAAGAATGGGAAAAAGCAAGCCTCCAGTTGGGCCTGCGCGCCGAACAAACCCGCGTGGAAGGCGATCAACTGGTAACCGGACAGCAGTTCGACACCGCGTACCTCAACCTGTTCCCGAGTGCGTTTTTTAACCTGAAAATCGCCAAAAACTACGAAAGTGGCCTCAATGTCAGCCGCCGGCTCGACCGCCCCTCGTACCAGCAACTCAACCCTTTCAAATTTTTCCTCGACCCCAGCACCTACCGCGAAGGCAACCCGTACCTGCGGCCGCAATTTACCTGGTCGTACGAGTGGGTTCATACTTTTTACCAGAAATACTCGGCTACACTGGCATACTCCCGCACCAACAACAACATCACACAGGTGATCGTACCCGTTGATGGTCTGGATCGCATCACCGTACAAACTGACAAAAACCTGGCCCGCTACGACTATTACTCCCTGTCTATCCATGCCCCCATCGAGATCGCCAAGTGGTGGAGTTGTATGAACGACCTGAATATTTACCACGGCAACTACACCGGTACGCTGGCGAATACCAACCTGGCCGACGGCAACACCGTCCTGTTTCTGAATATCAACAACAACTTCCGGCTCAAAAACGACTGGTCGGCCGAAATCGGCGGCTACTACCAGAGCCGGCAGGTTTACGCCTTCATGAACCTGGACCCGCTTTGGTCGCTCAACCTGGGTGTACAAAAACAACTGTTCGCGCGGCGCGCCACGCTCAGGTTCAATGTCAGCGACGTATTTTGGACCAGTCCGCCCAGCGCTGTGATCACCTTCCGCGACTACGTCGAGCATTTCGACGTCAAGCGCGAAACCCGCGTCGCCAGCCTCAGCCTGAGTTGGCGCTTCGGCAACAACCAGGTCGCCCCCACGCGGCGGCGCAGCAGTGGCGCCGAAGACGAACGCCGGCGCGCCAGCCAGGGGCAAGGATGAGGTAATGTAAAATGTAAAAGGCAAAATGTAAAATGTAAAAGGGTCGTTACACGGGCTGGGGAACGGGCTGGGCGTTTCGTTGGTTGTGTTGCTGGTGAAATGCAGCGGCCGGCCGGCATACTGGCCGTAGCAAAAAACGCCGCACCGTGGTGCCCCTGCTGCGCAGCGGCAATTCCTTCATTTACCAACCCGAATCAACCAAATACAAATTGCCTGTTTCCGCCGGCCCGTCTATGCAGGAGATTTGAGGCATGAACAAGATCACTGCCCTACCCTGCCTCCTGGCACTCGCGCTTGCTCCCTGTTTTTTGCAGGCCAAAACCTGGTACGTTGCCACCACCGGCAACGACAACCAAGCCGGTACCCTGGCGGCGCCTTTCCGGACCCTGGAGCACGCCATCGACGCCGCCAACCCCGGCGATGCCATCGAACTGCGCGGCGGCACTTACGCTTCCAACGAAATCCGCATCACCAAAAACAACCTGAGCATTCGCTCGTATGCCGGCGAGTGGGCCCTGCTGGTGGCGCCGTTGCAGTTGGAAGACGTGGCCTCCTGCATCTGGTACAGCGAGCCCGACGTGACCGGCGGCACGCTGGAGCGCCTCGACATCAGCGGCGGCTATTACTACGGTGTCAGTTTTGAAACCAATTGGGACTGGGGCGTACCCGACAACCAACGCCACGGCGCCAGCAACATCACGATCCGCGACTGCCGCATCCACCACACCGGCCGCGATGCCATCAAAATCAAACCCGGCTGCGATGGCATCCAGGTGCTCCGCTGCGAAATCCACCACACCGGCGTCGGGCCATCCAACGACCCGGACAACCCCAATGCCGAGGGCATCGACAACGTCAATGGCGACAACATGGTGGTGCGCGGCTGCTTTTTTCACGACATTTCGACATCCGGCCTCTATGCCAAAGGCGGGGCGCAAGATTGCCTCATCGAAGAAAACCTGGTCATGAACACCGGCGAGGCAGGCATTTTGCTCGGCTTTTACACCGACGCCGAGTTTTTCGACACCGGTGCCAATCCCGGCTATTTCGAATGCCTGTCCGGCACCGCCCGCAACAACATCGTGGTGAACACCGGCGGAGCAGGGATCGGTTTTTTTGCCGCCAAAAACTGTTCCGCCTACCACAACACCGTGGTGACGGCTTCGCCCAAATTCCACGCGCCCCTGTATATTTCGATGGGCGATATCTGGATCAACGACAACCTGAGTCGGACCCCCGCATGTGAAAACCTGACGGTGCTCAACAATATTTTTGTCGACCTGTCGCCGGCTGGCGACGAGGATTTCACCGCCCAAATCCGCGAAAACGGGCTGTTGCCCGGCGGCAATGTCCTGAACCACAATCTCTACCAAAAACCCGCCGCCGCAGGACCACAGTTCGGCAACGGCGTGGCCTGGCCTTTTCTGAGCCTGGCCGAATGGCGCGCCGACATGGGTTTCGACCTGCAAAGCCAGGCCGCCGACCCCAAACTCGACGCCGGCTACCACCTAAGCGCCTCCAGCCCGGCCATCGGTGCAGCGGCTGCGATCGCGGCCGGCCTCCGCGATTACGACGGCGCCACACGGACCGGCACTACCGATATTGGCGCCGACCAGCGCGGCGCCGGCCCCGCGTTGCCGGTACCACCTCCGGCCAGCGCCCTGGGCACCGGCAGCAGCAGCACCACCACAGCCCTGCACGACGTCTGGCCCGATCTCGGTGGGGTTCAGGTATTTCCCAACCCGGCCACCGATTGGCTGTTTGTGCGCAGCGCGGCCGGCGCCGACGTGCAACTCCGCCTGTTCGATACCGATGGCCGACAGCGTCAATCGGCAACAGGCGCGGCCCTTTCGGTAAGCGGATTGCCCGCTGGCCTGTATTTTCTCCACATTCTGACGGAGCAGGGCAGCCGCCTGGTCCCCGTTGTACTCAGCTCCCAGCAATAGCCTACTTGAACATTGTACATGTAAAAAAAAAGCGCTGCCCAGCGCGCTCATAGTACTACCTACATGGCTAGTGAACTCCCTTCTTGAAAACGAACTGAGGCGCCGCGTACCGAGTACCTTCGCGGCCCTTAGTATTTTATTGAAACACTGTCCGGCCCTTCAGCCATCCCCTGATTACATTTGCCCATATGCCGCGCCTTTTAACCTTGTTCTTCGCCTTGCTGCTGGGCCAGGCGGCTGCCCAGCAGCCGCGCTTTTTTCAGCATTTTCAGGAACGCGAAGGCCTGAGCAGCAAACGGGTACAGTGCCTGTTGCGCGACCGGCAGGGCTTTTTGTGGGTGGGCACTGAGTATGGACTAAACCGGTTCGACGGCTATTCGTTCCGCCATTATCTGCCGGAAGCCGGGCCCTCTGACCGCAGCATCAGCAGCGAAATCATCCACGACCTGCAACAAGACAGCGCCGGGTTTATCTGGATCGCCACCAGCAAGGGATTGAACCGCTACGACCCGGTATCCGGCCGATTTGCCGTATGGCAAAACACCGGGCGCGCCGACGGATCCATTCCCAACTCGCTGGTATGGAATACCTTGTGCGACAGCAACGACCGGCTCTGGCTTTGCTGCGACAACCGCGACCTGGCCTGCTTCGATACCCGACGGGGCAGTTTTCAAACCTTTCCCTGGAAAGCCTTTGCCGCCCTGGCTGTGCCCGAAAAAGCCGCTACCAGTTACAAATCCATTTTGCGGCTCAGCCGCAAATCGCCGCACGAACTCTGGCTCCACACCAACCTGGGCCTGTTTTGGTTCGACACCCAAACCCAGTTGTTCGGCTTTGCCGGCCAAACGCCAGCCCCCGAATACCTCGTAGATGGGCAGGTTTGGAGCATCGGGCCAAGGGGACTACTACTGCCCGGCCCGGCGACCGGAGCCAGCCTCGCTACCGGAGCCAACGTGCCCCACGGCCCCTTGCAGACCATCCTGCAAGAGCCCGGCGGCGTCGTGTGGCTGGGCGGAGCGGAAGGCCTGTGGCGCTACGATCCGCAGCAACAACATTTCCGCTTCAGCCCGACCCGGGCCGGCAGCCCGGCGCCAGACCACAACACGGTGTTGCGGGTGCTGGATTCGCGCGTCGACGGCCGGCGCTACGTGCTGGATACTGCCTTGCAGGAAATTCAGGTGTTTCGGCCGGACGGAACAGCGGCCGGCCGGGTGGCTGTGCCGGGCGAGGGCAAGTTGGCCCTGCTCGAAGAAGACCGGCATGGCCAACTCTGGACCGGCCGGGGCAAACGTTTGTACCGGTTGGACCGGCGCAAACTCCGGCTAGTTCCCTTTCCAGTGCCGCCCCAGTGGTTCGATCCGGCAACGCCCGCCGCCTTCGTTGCCTTGGCAGAAGATGCGCAGGGGCGGTATTGGTTTGGCCTCAACGGCGCCGGGGTGCTGATTTGGGACCCCTCCGGGGAAAAATGGCAAAAACCCGGCGAGGCCGAAGGGTTTATTGCCCAAAACACAAGTGCTCTGCTGGCCGATCCAGCCCGCAAAACCATGTGGGTAGGCACGGAGGATTACGGCCTGTTTCGGTTTGACGAGGGCCAGCAACAATGCACGTTGTACCGGTTCGAGGAGGACCAGCAAGGCTGTTCCCTGGGAGCGTACATGGTGAACGGCCTGTGTCGCGATGGGCTGGGGAACATTTGGGTGGCCACCGATCCGGGTGGGCTGTCGCGTTTTGAGTATGCTGCGCCGGCCGATTGTCCGTTCCGGACCTTCAGCACCCAACAGGGCTTGCCCTCCAACAAGGTGTTCCGCCTGGCGACCGACCGGCAGGGCAACGTTTGGGCCGGCACCGCCAAAGGCCTGGCCTGGATAGATGCCCAAACCCTGCGGCTGCGGGCCTTCGACCACCACAGCGGCCTGCCCCTGGAATTGCCCGACATGGGTTTGTCGGCCAGTCCGACCGGCGAGATGTTGCTGGGTGCGGCACAGGGGCTTGTGGCGTTTTGGCCCGAGCGGGTGCTGGCCGAAGAGCCGCCGGCCAGGATTTTGATCACCTCGTTTTCCATATTTGACCGGGAAAAGATTGACTCCTTGAATATCAATTTTTTACAAGAAATAAACCTTGCCTCACGCGACAATTTTTTTGCCATCGGGTTCTCCTCCACCCAGTTTTTGCAGCCGGAAAAAAACCGTTTTCAATACCGCCTCAGCGGCTTCGACGCTGACTGGGTAACGGCCAACGAAAGCCGGCGGGCAGCCTACACCAACGTGCCGCCGGGCCGGTATTGGTTTGAACTGCGAACGGGCCGGGAAGGCCGCTGGGACACTGTGGGGTATCGCCTGGCGGTGTACGTCAGGCCCGCCTTTTGGCAAACCTTGTGGTTCAAATTCTTGCTGCTTGCTGGCGCAGCGGGTTTGGGGGTGGGGGCATACCGCTTTCGGATTGGGCAAATCCGGAAAGAGGAAGGGCTGAAAAGTGAGTTTGCCCAACACCTGGCCAAGGTGGAAATGTCGGCCTTGCGGGCCCAGATGAACCCGCATTTTGTCTTCAATTGCCTGAGTTCGATCAACCGTTTTATCCTGGTCAACGAAACCGATCAGGCCTCGATGTATTTGACCAAGTTTTCGCGCTTGATCCGCCTGATTCTGGACAATTCGCGCAGCGAAACCATCACCCTGGCCAAAGAGATCGAAGCCCTGCGCCTGTACATCGAGATGGAAGTGATGCGCTTTTCCGGGCGTTTTTCGTATGAAATCGACGTGGAAGCGTCCGTCCAGGCCGAGCACCTTGAAGTGCCGCCGCTCCTGATCCAGCCCTTTGTCGAAAACGCCATCTGGCACGGCCTGATGCACCGCAAAGAAGGCGGGCACCTGCGTATCGCCGTGGCGCGGGAGGGCGGGTTTTTGCACCTTCAGGTGGAAGACAACGGCATCGGCCGGCAGCAGGCGGCCGAACTCAAAAGCCGGGAGACCCTGACGCATCGCTCGCACGGCATGCAGGTAACGGCCGAGCGGGTGCAGATTATCAACCAATTGTACGATGCCCGCGCTTCGGTGGACATCGAAGATTTACCGCAAGGCACCCGGGTGCACCTGCGCCTATCCTTGTAGCCATTTTGACTATGAAAAACACGGCTTTTCTGATCGACGACGAATCCAATTGCACCGATGCCCTGCGCGTGCTGCTCGAACGGCATTGCCCGGCCATCACGGTCAGCGGCATCTTCAACGACGCCGAACAGGCGGCAGCCGCACTGGAACAGGGCCACCCGGAACTCGTGTTTCTCGACATCGAAATGCCGCGGCTCAACGGTTTTGAACTGTTGCGGCGCTGTGCCCGCCTCGATTTCAAAGTCATTTTTACGACCGCCTACGACCAATACGCCATCCGGGCGTTCAAATTCAATGCGCTGGACTACCTGCTCAAGCCCATCGACAAAGACGAACTCATTGCCGCCGTGCAAAAGGCTCTGGTTTCCAATGTGCCGCACAGCCTCCAACTTGAAGCCGCACAACTGCTGCAACGCCAGCCCGTGCCCGAGCGGATTGCCTTGCCGGTGGGGCAGGAACTCCTGTTTGTAGAGGTGGCAGATATCCAATACTGCGCCTCAGACGGCAGTTATTCGAGCTTTTATTTTGGCAAAAGCGGCGCCAAACCGATTCTGGTGTCCAAATCCCTTCGGGAAATCGAGGAGTTGCTCAACAACCCGACGGTCTTTTTCCGTTGCCACAACTCGTACCTGGTCAACCTTCGCTGCATCAAAAAAATCATCCGGACGGACGGCGGCGACATCGTGCTGCAAAACGGCCAGAGCATTCCGGTGGCGCGGGCCAAAAAGGCCGATTTACTCCGGGTGATTGCCAAATTGTGAGGGCGTTACCCCTTATTTCGTTTCGCGCAAGCGACAATATCCTGCACTTCCAGCACCGGTTTTTCGTAACCATAGGCGGCAGCGTGGATCATAGCCAGGCCCATTTCTTTCAGGCTGCAAAACACCTTGGGGAACAGGGTCCGGCCGAGCGGGTACAGCCAGGAGAAATATTTGTACGAGGAGAGGGTGTTTTTTAGTCCCGGCGTGGGGTGCATGTAGCCGGGCCGAAAGGCATATACTTGCTTGAAAGGCAGTTTGTGCAAGTCGTTTTCGGTTTTGCCTTTCACCCGGGCCCACATCAGGCGGCCTTGTTCGGTGCTGGCGGTACCGGCGCCGGACACATAGCAAAAGGTCATGCCGGGGTTGGCCTGGCTGATCAGGTTGGCAAAATTCAGGGTGAGGGTGTAGGTCAGCCGCGTAAATTCGGCTTCATCCAATCCGATGGACGACACGCCGAGGCAAAAAAAGCAGGCGTTGTAGCCCGACACCTGGCCTTCAATCCCCGAGAGATCGAAAAAATCGGGCAGGAGGATTTCTGTCAAGCGGGGGTGCGTCAGGCCGCAGGGTTTGCGGTTGATGACCAAAACGGCCTCCACGGCCGGGTGTTGCAGGCATTCGTGCAATACGCCTTCGCCCACCATGCCGGTAACGCCGGTGAGGATGGCACGGATCGGTACTTTGTTGTCCATAGGTTCAGCCATTTGTTGCGGAGGGCTAAAGATCAGTACTTTGCCGGAAAATCGGCCGGCCAGGCGGTAGTTTCTCTATTCCTCGGTACATTTGGCCACAAAGAACACGCGCCATGGACTTCGGCAAACTGCCCTCCGTCGATCAGGTCGATTTTACTCTTGCGCCGGAGCCGCCACAAAACACCTCGCTCTGGCAAGGCCTGCCGCCCCGCCAGGCAGCCCCGGTCCTGTACCTCGGCGCCACGGGCTACAACATGAAACCCTGGGTAGGGCGTTGGTACCCGGCCGGCACCAAAGACAAGGAACACCTGCTGCACTACGGCCGGCAGTTCAACACCATCGAGCACAACACGACGCACTACCGCATCCCCGATGCCGCCACGGTGATGCGCTGGCGCGAGGAGGTGCCCGCCGATTTCCGGTATTGCCCCAAAATACCCCAAACCATCAGCCATGCCCGCGATCTGGGCCTTTCGGGCCGCGACATCGGCTTGTTTTGCACGGCTATCCGCGGCCTGGAGGAGCGGCTGGGCTGTTGTTTTCTGCAACTGCCGCCCCAGTTCGACGTGACCCGGCTGCCGGCGCTGGCGCGGTTTCTGGAGGTTTTTCCGGCGGATATTCCGCTGGCAGTAGAAGTCCGGCATGAGTCGTTTTTTGTGCCCAGTGTTGCCGCAGAAGATTATTTCCGCTTGTTGCAGGCGAGCGGCCGCGCCACAGTCATCACGGATGTGGCCGGGCGCCGCGACGTCTGCCACCTGCGGCTCACGAGCGGCACGGTGCTCATCCGGTTTGTGGGTAATGGCCTTCACGCGAGCGACTATACCCGAATCCAGGACTGGGCCGGGCGTTTGCAGGACTGGTATGCTGCCGGGCTTCGGGAAACCTATTTTTTCTGCCACGAGCCCGACAACCTGCTGGCGCCCGATCTGGCGGCCTATGCCGCCGGGGTGTTCGGGCAAGGGCTGGCCGGCGTCGGGCTCCGGGGCCCCGAGGCCTTGCCCACGCCGCCGCAGCAAGGCAGTTTGTTTTAAATTTTGCCCGTTCATCCGTCCATTGCGGACCATTTGTATTGTTTTTTGATTAAATCGTGGAGAATCCGGGTATTGGATGCGGGCGATTATGCACATTTGCCG
Organism: Saprospiraceae bacterium; assembly: GCA_020846655.1. GTDB lineage: Bacteria > Bacteroidota > Bacteroidia > Chitinophagales > Saprospiraceae > M3007. The sequence goes on from JADLDL010000123.1 coordinate 9,644, forward strand.
AGTTCTGTCGTTCCTCTTCGGCAATTTTGCCACACCCGAAGCAACGCAAATCAACCAACACTCAATTCATCACCCGACCACTGTATGACAATCCTGCCGTACGTGCACCGCGATATATCCTGGCTTTCGTTCAACTACCGCGTTTTGCAAGAAGCCAAGGACCCGGCTGTTCCCCTGTTGGAGCGCCTGAAGTTTCTGGCCATTTATTCGTCCAACCTCGACGAGTTTTTCCGTATTCGGGTGGCCAGCATCCGGAACCTGAAAAAAGTAGGCAAAAAGACAAAAGCCGAGTTGGATTTTGTGCCCCGCGAGCTGCTGAAAGAAATCCACCGGATTGTAAACAAACAACAGGAGGAATTTTCGCAGGTTTTTGAAAATCAGATTGTTCCGGAGCTCCGGAAACACCAGATTTTTATCCTGCGGCGGCTCGACCTGAATGCCGAACAGCAGCAATTTGTAGAAAACTATTTTCACAACAACCTGCAACCCTTCGTGATGCCGGTGTTGCTTGTGAAGCAGCGCATCCGGCCCTTCCTGGCCAATGCGCATTTGTACCTGGCCGTCAATTTGCGCCAGCGCAAAAAACCGCTGCTCGACAACGAGTACGCCCTGGTCAAAATTCCCTCGGATCAGTTGCCCCGTTTCGTGCAACTGCCCTCCGCTTCGGGCCGCCACGACCTGATCCTGCTCGACGACATCGTGCGCAACTCGGCCTCCTGGCTGTTTCCGGGCTACGACATTCAGGACACCTATTCGATCAAACTGACCCGCGACGCCGAGTTGTACATCGACGACGAGTTTTCCGGCGACCTGGTGCAAAAGATCAAATCCAGCCTCCAAAAACGCCAGGTGGGGCCGGCCAGCCGCTTTGTGTACGACCGCGAAATGCCCGCCCACCTGCTCGACTACCTGAAAGAAACCTTTGATCTGGGCAAAAACGATACGCTGCCGGAAGGCCGCTACCACAACAATTTTGATTTTTTCAAATTCCCGGATTTCGGGATGGCCCACCTCAAAAACAGGCCGCTCCCGCCCCTCCCCCACCCCGTGCTGCACGAGGTGGATGATCCGTTTCGTATAATTAGTGAAAAGGATCAACTGGTGCACGTGCCGTATCAATCGTATCAGTCGGTGGTCAATTTTTTCCAGCATGCTGCCCGCGACCCCAAGGTGACGCACATCAAAGTCATCCAGTACCGCGTAGGCAAAAAGAGTAAAATCCTGGAAGCCCTGATGGACGCCGTTCAACTCGGCAAACAGGTGTCTGTGTTTGTGGAGATCAAAGCGCGCTTCGACGAAGCGGCGAACCTGGAATGGGGCGAAAAACTGGACAAGGCGGGCGTCCGGGTGCACTATTCCTTTCCGGGCGTGAAAGTACACTCCAAACTGGCCCTGATCCGTCGGATTGAGCACGGCAAACCCCGGCTTTACAGTTACCTGGCCACTGGCAATTTCCACGAAGAAACCGCTTTTGTGTACTCCGATTTTGGTTTGTTCACGGCCGATCCGCGGCTGACGACCGAGGTCAGCACGGTGTTTACGTTTTTGGAAAACATCAAACCGCCCAAGCAGGAATTTGAACATTTGCTGGTTGGAAAATTCAACCTCCGACCAGCCCTCTACGACCTGATTGACGCAGAAATTGAAGCGGCCAAACAGCAGAAACCGGCGCATATGATTTTGAAAATCAATAGCCTGGAGGACAAAGACATTATCCGAAAACTCTATGAGGCGTCGCAGGCCGGCGTGAAAATTCAACTAATTATCAGGGGGATTTGTTGTGTAGTGCCGGGGCTGAAAGGCTTGAGCGAAAACATAGAGGTGATCAGTATTGTAGACCGTTTTTTGGAGCATGCGCGGGTCTTTATTTTTCACCACGGCGGCGAAGACAAGATGTACCTGTCGAGCGCCGATTGGATGCAACGCAACCTCAGTTTTCGGATCGAAACCACCTTTCCGGTGTACGACCCCGATTTAAAACGGGAAATCCGGAATTTGCTGGATTTGCAAATGACCGACAATGTAAAAGCCAGGGTAATCGACCGCCACGACCTGAATGAATACCGCCGGAGTGAAAGCGATATTCCGGTGCGGGCACAGTTGGAGACCTATTTTTATTTTAAACGCAAACTTGAAGGCGAGGCCGGAGTTCCGGGCGCCTGAACCACTGTCCTATGACCACTGCATATTTTTCCCCGGAAGAGTCGACTGAAATTCGGGAATGGTTTGGCGCAGCGCCGGAGAATCTGTTGGAAGCGGATTTCCGGAAAACCCTGCGCGAACTGCGGGCCAAGTTCCATCCGGACAATTTTGAAAAATTTGACGATGCCACGGTGCGCCAACTGGCCACCGACCGGTTTCAGCGCATCCAGCGCCTGGCCGAAAAACTGGAAGCCTGGTTTCAGGGCTCTGCCCTACCCGACGCCGGCAACGCACCCGGCGCCCGCAACGCCGACCCGATCCTGGACCCCCGCGCGCGTTTTGCCTACCAGGCCATGAAAATTGAAATCCGCACCAGCGACAAAGACCTGAAATACCACCTGTTCGGCACCTTCTACCGCTGGCTGACGCTGGGCGAGCGGTTCAAGATCCCCGAAACCCAGGCGTTTTTGATTGCCGACGAAGATTATTCCGGCCGGAGCATCGGTTTTATCGAAACCATCCGCTTGTACCTCACGTTTGAGGAGTCGGACCCGGTGGAATCCATCGTCGGCTGGTTGTTCCCCAAAATCGAAGGCCGGGCGGACACCCTGCTGATCGAAGGCGAAATCATTCCGATAGAATACGGCGCTATTTTGCTGGCGGTAAAAAAACGTTCGTTCAAAGCCCTGGGCGCAGGCGCTTGAAAACGCCCGAAAAGCGGCGGTTTTGGGGCAAAAAGCCCGTTTTTGGAGGCGTGCAGAATTTTTTTAAAAATTTTCTTTCCAAAGACTTGCCGATTCGCAAACACTGCCCTTATCTTTGCCGCCGCAATTAGGAACAACGGTTCTTAGCGATAGAATGCGGAAGTAGCTCAGTTGGTAGAGCGCAACCTTGCCAAGGTTGAGGTCGCGAGTTCGAGTCTCGTTTTCCGCTCAAAAGAAGCCCACGCAGTGCGTGGGTTTTTTCATTTTAAGAAGTACATTTGTTGAACAGTTTGGCGGCCCGGGTGGTGGAATGGTAGACACGCAGGACTTAAAATCCTGTGACCGTAGAGGTCGTACGGGTTCGAGTCCCGTCCCGGGCACTCCTTGAAAAGCGGCTTCTGTTCCGGAGGCTGCTTTTTTATTTCCCAACTCAAGTATCCGGCGTTCCTGGTTTCCTGCAATTTAGCCCGCAGCGCCTCGTTTAGAAGCCAAACCGTATCGTTCCATGCGTTTGACCATCGCCTTCCTGCTGGCCTTCACCGCTATTCTGTCGCCCCTTCAGGCCCAATACGAAGATTTGCTCCGGCAGCGCCACGTCACCTGGATGGCGGAGTACACCGCCGACTACGAGCTCAACCCGGTCTACAACGCCAACCTGGACACCGAAAACAACCTCCTGGACCTGATTCGCCTGCAGGCCCTACCCGAGTCGGAACTGCTCAACCAGTCTGTGGAGCGCAATTTTTCGTTTTTCCTGAGCCAACTACTCTACAACAGCATCGCCCCGGCCCAAGCCGGCACCTGCTTTGCCGACGCGGCCTTGCAGCACCCCCTGAACGAAACGGCCATCCGGGATCGCCTCAGCCGTATCGATACAGTTACGGCGGCTGATCCGGAGACCGGCCTGGCGCGGGTCATGATCGTGCGCAACGATTACCGCCCCGAAGAGATCGTGCTCTTTCGGGTGCGGCAGGTACTGTACTACCACAAGGGCCGGAAGGCCTTCGGGAGCCGGATACTGGCTGTGGCGCCCGTTTTGGAACAACGCGACGCAGAAGGCAATGTGACGGCCCTGGAACCCCTGTTGTGGCTCAAAATGCCGACGCTTTCGGAGAAAGCCCGAGCGGCCGCCTGGAAAACGGCTGGCTACGCTGTCCAGACTTTTTCCAAAGACAACACTCCGGCCTGGCAGGACCTGCGCGTGCTGAAAGGCAAACTCGATTTGCAGGCCTGGGCAGCAACGGAAGTCCGGAACCCCACGCACCCGGTGGCGCTGTATCAGGACAGCCATTTTGTGCCTGCCAACCAGGAAACGCTCCAAGGCCTGATTTTCACCCAGGATACCCTGACGGCGGTGGGTGACAATGGGTTTGTGGAGATTGCCGGCGTGGAGCCGCGAAACGCCCTGTTGCAAGTAGAAAAACTCCGCCTGGTCCAAAACTGGTACTTCGACCCGCGCCGGCGGCTGCTCGAATGCCGCCTGGTGGCTGTATCGCCACTGGCTACCGTGCGCGATGCCGACGGCCAGCCCCGCTACGACAAGCCCTTGTTTTACCTCCGCTATTGAACGCCCTTATTTCAGCAAATCCAGGTAGTCTTTTGCCACCACAGCGCCCAGTTGCTGCGCCTGTCTGGCATCGGCAAGCGCTTGCGGCTTGTCGCCGAGCATAAAATAGCAGCGCGAGCGGTTGAGGTAGTAGCCGCCCTGCGCCTGGAGGGCGATCGCCCGGTCAAAATCGGCAGTGCTTCGCGGTATTGTTGTTTGCCGTTGAACCGGACCGTGCCGCGGCCGTTGAGCGCATCGGCGTTGTTGGGTTCGAAGTCGAGGCATCGGCTGTAATCGTCCAGGGATTCGTCGTAGCGCTTGAGGCGCTCCAGGGCGCTGGCCCGGTTCAGGTAGCCTTTTTTGTTGTCCGGCTCCAATTGCACCATCCGTCCGGCGTCCGCCAGGGCCTCGTCGTACTTGCCGTTCCGGATGAAGAGGATGCTCCGGATATCGAGCGAAGCGAAATGATTGGGTTGGCTGAGCAGGGCGGCATTGCAATCGCCCAGGGCTTGCTCCATGAGCGTGGCGGCCTGGCTGGCCTTGGCCGGCAGCAGCGCTTGGTGGTAGCGGTGGTTGGCGCGGTTGGCGTGCGGGATCGGGGCGTCCGGATACTGCGCAATGACATCGCTCCACAGCGTTTCGCTGTTTTTCCAGACCGGGATGTGCCGCCAACTTAAAAAGCCCAATACCAGCGCCGTGAAGCCCAGCAGCGGCCATTGCAGGGCGCGCCAGGGACTTTGCGCCAGCGTCATGGCCAGGGCGAAGGCGAGACCGATGTAGGGCACGTAGGTGTAGCGCTCCGACAACAGGGTATTGCCGATGGCCACAAATTGCACCACCAGGATGATATTGGCCACATAAAACAACATACCGAACAGGAGTGCCTTGTTTTTTCTGAAATACCAGAGCCCAGCACCCGCCAGCAGGCACAGCAGCGGCGCCGCCTGGATGAACGGCCCCAGCGCGCCCGGCGCCGGGTAGGGATGGAAAGCCGACAGCGGGCTGGGCCAAAAGAAGCGGACCACGTACATCAGCAGGCAATAGCAACCGAAGAAAAAGCGGTCCAGCAGCGAGTATTTGGCCAGCGAGACGATGCCTTTTTCCGATTGGATCATAAACGTGAGTACCCCGAAGGCCAGGGCAAAGAGGAAAAAGGGCAGTTTTTCGAGGAGCAGTTTCCGGTCCCAGGGCCGGCCCTGCCAGGCATCGAGCAACAGGAGGCTCAGGGGAAACACCACCGCTGCCGGCTTAGACAGGAGCGACAGCAGAAAAAAGCCAAAGCAGAGCCAGTAGTGGCTGCGGCGGCCGTCCGACAGGTAGCGCCAATAGCGCAGCAGCCCGAGCAGGAAAAAACAGGTGTACAACAGGTCCTTGCGTTCGGAGACCCAGGCCACCGATTCGATGTGCATCGGGTGGAGCGCAAACACCGCCGCGGTGAACAGGGCCACCCAGGGCAGGCGGCCCGAGAGCAGCCACACGAAATAGAACACCAGGCCGGTGTTGAGCAGGTGCAGGCTCCAGTTGAGCAGCAGGTAGGAAAACGGATTCAGGCCCGAGAGTTGGTAGTTCAGCGCCAGCGAGAGCACTGTGAGTGGGTGGTAGTTGGACACCAGGGGTTGGGTGAAGATACCGGCCCAATCGGGTCCGCGCAGGAGCATATTGTTGACGACATAGGCTTCGTCGTCCCAGTTGGTGAACTGGTTGTGGAGCATAGGGGCGAACACCAGGCCGGTGAGGCCCAGCAAGGCGATCAGCCAAAGCGTTGGAAACGCCTGTCGATCGGGTGGCGGCGCGGCGGCGGGCTTGGGCTGTCGGGATGCTTTTTGTTTGGCCATAAGAACAGGGTAAAAAACCAGCGGCATTAATTACCGGTTGGAGCGGACGAAATTCGGCAACATTGGCGTTTGTACAAGAAAAACTTGCGAACCATGCGAAAATTTCTCCTGTTGAGTTGTCTGCTGGCCGTTCTGACGCCGGGTTTTGCCCAAAAAAGCAAACCGAAGTCGGGCGCCAAAACACCCGCCACCAGCACCTTTGAGTTGGCTGATGCCTTGGCCAAAAAACTGATTTCGATACAGGTGGTGGGCATCGGCGGGCACGAAGGCGAAAGCCTGAAACTGCGTTGCAAAAATTTGCGGGGGCAGTTGCTGCGCGTCCGGATTCCGCAGGGTTTGCTGATGGAGCCGGCCGATTCGAGCATGCAAACGCTGGTGTTGGCCGAGGCCCACTCGCTGGCGGTGAACACCCGGATGCCCGCTGAAATCCTGCTCAAGACCTTTTGCACGCAGGCTGGCGACGGTTCGCCCAGCAGCGGCACCGTCTTTTCGGTAGGCGCCATGGCGCCCGACAAGTTGTGTCAGTTGTTGAAATTTATGAGCAGCAACAGCAAACTGGATGTGCAGGGTGCGCAAGCGGCGGTGTGGTGCGTCACCAACGGCCAGAGCCTGGCGAGCATTGGCGACGAGGCGCTGACGCAATTCACGGCGGACCTGTTGGGCAAAAAAAAGCCCGGCTACCGGGTACAGTACGAGAGTCGGGAAGTGCCGGGCGAACGCGCCGCCCTGGGCAAGGCCATGATCGTGGAGAGTAGTTTTCAGTACACGTTGGCCAAAGAGGAAAAACTCAGCACCCTGCTGCTCGACGCCACGGGCAAAACTGTGAAAGTGCTGCGCGACAACGAGGTAGCCATAGCGGGCGAGCACCGCTCGGGGCTGCGCCTGCAAGCCTGGAACCTGACGCCGGGCAAGTACACCGTGCGGGTACAGACCAAGGGGGGCCGGGTGCTCCAGGATATCGAGGTGGAGTTTTGAGTGGTTCCTGAAATCGCCTGCGTCGGGCGCTTCGGGGGAGCCGATAGGAAGCCCCTCGAAGCGCCCGATGCGCGGGGCCGATTAGTTTTTGATTTCCTTGATGCGTTCTTCGAGTTCGAGTTCGTCGCCCGGGGCGTAGCCGGTGTGTTCGAACACGACGGCGCCGGTGCTGTCGAGCAGCAGAGTAAAGGGCACCGAGGAGACATTGACGGCTTGTTGGAACTCCTTGTTGAAGTCGTGGAGGATGCGGTATTCCCAGCCTTTTTCTTCGACCATGGCGGGGATTTTAGCGGCGGTGCGCGGGTCGTCGATGCTGACGGCGACCAGTTCGACATTGTATTTTTCTTTCCATTCCGGGTAATAGTCCTTGATGGCATCCAGTTCTTTTTTGCAGGGCGAGCACCAGGTGGCCCAGAAACTGATCACGGTGATTTTGCCGGATTTGCCCAGTTCGTGCACGTTAAGGGTTTGGCCCTGGAGGGTTTTGACGGACGCGGAGGGCAGGGAAGTGATTTGGGCAAACAGGCCTGCAGCGCAACAGATGGCCGCCAGCACGAGGAGTGTTTTTTTCATGTTCGAAAAAAGTGGAAGAGAATGGTTAGCAATGGGACAAAAATACGGGGAAAAGTGGGAGCGGCAAGGTGATTAACGTGGGGTTAACGCGGGCGGGGGTATAAGACGGTTTAGTCGTTTCTAGTGTTTCTTTTCTGTCCTGTTCTGCCGTATTTTGCCCACCGTTGCTCGTAGCGCTTTCTACATCTTCACCTTTATCTGTACCAATTTTAGTACCAATGAAGCCACCAGTCATCTCGATTGTCCAACGCGGGTACCAGGACCGGTATGGGTTTCAACGCTTGTTCCTTCGGTACTCCTGGTCGTACAAGACCAACTACATTGCCTTGTCCTGGAAATTACTTCCCAAGGACTGGGACCAATCGACACAAACTGTTAAACCACGCGCCACTTTGGGTGGCGAAACGGCGGCCATTGTCAACGGTGATTTGGCCAAAACACTCAACAAAACCTACTCTATTATTGCAGACTTGATCTCAAATGATATACCTCCCACATTCGAGGTATTTAAGCCCAAAATGGGGGCAGAAAAGAAATCCGCATTCCTTTTTTTCGACGCGGCGGTGCAGCTGCTAAACGAAGAATACGCGGGGAAGCAAATCAGTGCATCCACCTTAAAAGTATACAAGGCGGCGATCAACAAGTTCAAAGAACTCAATGGCGATCTCCGGGTAAAGGAACTGACGCGAGAACAAATTGTCTCCTTTAAGCGGAATATAATTCAACGAGGAAAGGATAACTTGGCGAACCAATATGTCAAATACCTGAAGATCATCTACAGCCGGGTGCTGAAGCACTACAAACTTACAGATGTGCACAAACCCTTTGAGGACGTCAGCATCCGGATCGTGAAAATTTCGGAGAAGAAAAGCATGACGATGAGCGAGTACCTGACCTTCCGGAAAGCGCTCGCCGACTATGCACCCAAAAGCACAGAATACGAGACCATTCGCCGCTTTCTCATCATGTGCCGGGGCCTGCGGTTCTCCGATACGACTCAAATCCAGAAAACTCAACACTACTTTTCTTTTGAAGATGGCGGCACCAAATTCCAGTACCTAACAGTCAACGCGCAAAAGACCGGCACCAAAGGCATCGTCCCCATTTCGGCTTCGGATGAAGTATTGCTGCAATGGCAACCCGACGGTCTGCTGTTTGAAAAGTTACAGTACCCAGTCTACGTCAAACGCCTCAAGAAACTAAGCCTCGAACTGATCGGCCGGGAAATCACCACCCACTTCGGGCGCCACTTCAC
>JADLDL010000124.1 GCA_020846655.1 Saprospiraceae bacterium
AGGCGGGCAGGTGTACGCCGGCGCCGCTGGGTTCGGCATTTTGCCAAAATCCGCTGAAGGGGTTAAAAAAATCGCCCAGCGGGGGGAGTGTTTTGTCGCCCACTTGCAGGGGGACCCGAAGGAGCCAAATCCACGCTACAGTAAGCGCGAGAGCAAACAAAAAACGAATCAAACGCATGTGCCAGAAGGATAAAAACCAGGAATGAAGGGCTAAGGTAGAGCAAGAGTTGCCAATTCGAAAACCAATCTTCTTTTGGTTTTTACGGCCGATGCAAGGTCTTTGTTTGGCAATAGTGCAGGAACCCAAAAAACTTTTTAAAATTGATCAAAATTTTCGGGGCGAAATTTGCCGAAACACCAAAACTTGTCTTAAACTTGCACCAAGTAGTTTTTGTGTTTATTTGTTTGGGTTAGAGTCCCTCGTCGTACCGGCGAGGGATTTCTATTTTAAATACCATTTTTCTTGCCCAAACGGGCTGTTTGGCCAGCATTTGGCCATTTTGACGCCCATGTTTCAGTTGACCAAGGCATACAGTATTTAGTCCTGTTGTAGCCAAAACAGGCTCCGACTCGCTGCGGGATGCCCGTTTTTCCCGTTTCCCAATAAAAAAAAGACTGACTCGCCGGCGCCGCAGCCCGCCGAAGGATATCGGGTGCTACAACAAACGGCCAGGCAGTCTTTGTGGGTACTGTGGGTGGGGTGTTTCGGCGCCTTACAAGCGGCCCATCAGGCCCGCCAAAGAGGTGAACACAAAAGGGAAAGCCACCCAAACCCATTCCGGAGACCACAGCAGGCATACCACGAGCAGGACAATGCCTACCACTAATAACATCATGTCGCGGCTGCGATTTACCACGTATTCTTCTTTTTTACTCATACAAAAAGCCAGTTTTATTGATGCCGGCAAAGGTAAAAACGTTTTTCAGATCATCCCCCGGAAATGCTGTTTCTTTGCGGCAAATGCCCTATTCTCTTTTTCCAACCATCTGCACCACCGTATGATCCAGGTATTTGTGACCGGAGGCACCTTCGATAAAGAATACAACTACATTACCGGAGAACTGTATTTCAAGGACACGCACCTCAAAGAAATGTTTGAGCGCGGCCGCTCCGAAGTTGATATCGACATCAAAACCCTGATGATGGTCGATTCCCTGGAAATGCAGGAAGCGGACCTTTCCATCATCATCTACAACTGCCAAAAATCGGCCTCCAACCGCATCCTGATCACCCACGGTACCGACCGCATGGTCGAAACGGCCCGGCTGTTGGCCCAATCCGGCATCGACGACAAAACGATCGTGCTCACCGGCGCCATGATCCCCTACGCCTTTGGCACCTCTTCCGACGGTTTTTTTAACCTGGGCAGCGCCCTGGCCTTCGTGCAGGTGCTCCCGCCCGGCGTGTATGTGGTGATGAACGGCCGGTATTTTCACTGGGACAACGTGCGCAAAAACCGCCAAACCGGCACCTTTGAAGAAGTGCAACAGGGGTTTACCATCTGATGTTGCCCCCGAAAATAAATAAATACACCAAGGCTGCCAGCACCGGCGCCACTACACTGAGTGCCATGATGTAAAAATACTGGCGCGGCACCTTCGACTGCTCGATCATTTCCGAGATTCCGGCAATCACCAGCACCGCAAATACGATGGCCGTCAGGATGAACGTTAGAAGGGTCGCCAGGTATTCGTTCAGCAGCCAGATGACCAGGTAGCAGACCAATTCAAGCAAAAATATTTCCAGGAGAGAAAGCCGGAACTTCGATTCGGATATTTTCATGGGCGTATAGCAGCGTAGGATGGGTGTGTGCCGGGGAAGGCAGCGCCGGGCACGTTTCCCCTATCTTTTATCAACAAAAGTAAATGTCGCCAGAGACTATGAAACACGGCTTTCAGTTTTTTATCCTGTTTTGCTTCGCAATGGTCCACCATGCCCTGTTGGGACAGAAATACGACCCGCCCGCCAACGACCGCGATTTTGAAAAACAATACCAGGATCGCATCAAAAAAGACCGGCTCAACGGCATCTACATCCCCCGAAACCTGGAAGACGCCCTCACGCAACTCGACAAACTCACCTCCGACGACGCCAAAAAAATTTACAAAGGCATTCCGGAAGACACCATTTGCCTGCTCATGCACAACCGCCTGGGCCAGTGGATGATCGTCAACTGGAGTTTTTACGAAGGCTCGCGGCTGTCCAATTACCTGCGCAGCGCCGGCGTATCCTACCCCGACGATATGGCTGATTTTATCCTCCTGGCCTATCACAGGCACCTCCACGGCAAGCCCGTCACCATCAAAGAGTTTGCGGCATCCTTCCGCGAAAAACGCAAAATCGAGTGGAAATCCGAAGTCGAAGACGGCGAAATCCTCCACGAAGAAGTGCGGCAACGCCCCAAACCCACCGGCAATCCGCCGGCCACACCAGCCGCCCAACCGGCCAATTCCAAAGATGTCCTGACGCCAAAAGGCGGCGGCGAAAAGCAATAAGTTGCCCGGTTTAAAAATCCGCGTACTTTTGCGCCCTGATTATGGCAAAAAAATTATTGATCGTCGAATCTCCGGCGAAAGCAAAAACGATAGAAAAGTTTCTGGGCAGCGATTTCGCAGTGAAATCCTCCTATGGACATATCCGCGACCTTGAGAAAGGCAACGACCTCGGCGTGGATGTCAATCAAGGCTACCGCCCCAATTACGTCATCCCGCCCGATAAGCACCGGACGGTAAAAGAACTCCGCGAAGCCGCCGCTAAAGTGGAGGAAGTGTGGCTCGCAACGGACGAAGACCGCGAAGGAGAAGCCATTTCCTGGCACCTTTGCGAAGTCCTGGGCCTTGATGCCCACCAGGCCAAACGGATCGTGTTTCACGAAATCACGAAGCCGGCTATTCAAAAGGCCGTGCAAAACCCGCGCAACCTCGACCTGAACCTCGTCAATGCCCAACAGGCGCGCCGCGTACTCGACCGCCTCGTCGGCTGGGAACTCTCGGGCCTGCTCTGGAAAAAAATTAAGGGCCAACTCTCCGCCGGCCGCGTGCAGTCCGTCGCCGTGAAACTGATCGTGGAACGCGAACGCGAAATCCAACAGTTCAAGATCACGCCGTACTTCCGCATTACCGCCGATTTCCTGGCGCCCAATGCCCAAGGCAAAACGGTCACCTTCAAAGCGGAAGGGCCCGAGCGCTTCGACAACGCCGAAGGCGCCGAGACTTTTTTGAAAAAATGCCTGGGCGCCAATTTTGCCGTCAATAACGTCGATGTGCGGCCCACCCGCCGCAAACCGGCGCCCCCCTTCACCACCTCTACGCTCCAGCAAGAAGCCAGCCGCAAACTCGGCTACTCCGTCAACCGCACCATGTCGATCGCCCAGGCGCTCTACGAACAGGGTTTTATCACCTATATGCGTACGGACTCCACCAGCCTCAGCGAACTCGCCATCCAGTCGATCGGCGACGAAATCGTCAAACAATACGGCCCGCGCTACCACGAAACCCGCCGGTTTAAAACCAAAAACAGCTCAGCACAGGAAGCCCACGAAGCCATACGCCCCAGCTACATTGACAACCCCAATGCCGGGGCCAACCGCGACGAACAGCGCCTCTACGACCTGATCTGGAAACGCACCATGGCCACCCAAATGGCCGATGCCGAACTGGAAAAAACCACCGTAGACATCGGAATCAGCACCCAGCCCGGCGCCAAACTCGTAGCCGAAGGCGAAGTGCTGAAGTTCGACGGCTTCCTCAAAGTGTACCTCGAAGGGACCGACGACGATGAAGAAGAATCGCAAGGCATCCTGCCGCCGCTCAAAGTCGGCCAAAAACTGGACCTCGACCACCTGACGGCTACCGAGCGCTATACCCGCCCGCCCGCCCGCTTCACCGAGGCCGCTCTGGTTAAAAAACTGGAGGAACTCGGCATCGGCCGCCCCTCCACCTACGCCCCGACCATTTCCAAAATCATGGAAACCAACCGCGGCTATGTCACCAAAGAAAGCCGCGAAGGCGAACAACGGATCTTCCAAATCCTGACGCTCAAGAACAACCAGATCAACAAAACCACCGGCAAAGAAATGACCGGCGCCACCAAAAACGTGCTCTATCCCTCAGACATGGGTATGATCGTTTGTGACTTTTTGGACAATTATTTCAAAAATATCATGGACTTCGGCTTCACCGCCGGCATCGAGCGCCAATTTGACGACATCGCCGAAGGCAAACTGGTTTGGTCCAACATGATCGACAGTTTCTACAAACCCTTTCACCAGGACGTCGAAAAAACACTCGCCGAAGCCGACCGCGCCAGCGGAGAGCGTATCCTGGGCAAAGACCCCGAAACCGGCCGGACCATCCTGGTGCGCATGAGCAGCCTGGGCAAACCCGTGGTGCAAATCGGTACCGGCGATGAACTCGACAAAAAAGAAAAGCCCAAATACGCCAACCTGCGCCCCGGCATGACACTCGAAACAGTGTCCTTGCAGGAAGCCCTGGAAAGTTTCGCCCTGCCCCGGACGCTTGGCGAACTAGACGGCCACGAGATCACCGTCAACACCGGTCGCTACGGCCCCTACATCAAATTTGGGGAGCAATTCATTTCCCTGCCCAAAGGCGAGGACCCCTTTGAAATCGCACTCGAACGCGCGCTCGACCTCATCGACGCCAAACGCGAAGCCGACCGGCCCGTCGGGTATTTCGAAGAACAGCCCATCACGAAAGGCAAAGGCCGTTTCGGCCCCTTTGTGAAATGGACCGACCTGTATGTCAATATTCCCACCCGGGTCAATTTTGACACCATCACCGAAAAACAGGCGGTGGAACTGATCGAAGCCAAGATTGAAAAAGAAGCCAATCGCTACATCCAGCACTGGCCCGAAGAGAAAATCAGCATCGAAAACGGCCGCTGGGGCCCGTACATCCGCTTCGCCAAACAAAAGCCGATCAACCTGCCTAAAATGGACGGCGCCAAAATGACCGCCGAACAGGCCCGAACCATGACCCTGGCCGATGTCAAGGCGATCATCGAAAAGGAAATGCCCGGCATTTTTTCAGCCAAACCCAAAGCAGCGCCCAAGGCCAAGGCCAAGAAAAAAGCGGGCTAGGCTCTGCCGGTTGGAAAAAGGTTGGAAAGACCGGTTTAAACAGGAATTGGTCATTGAACATTGGACATTATTCATTGAACATTTCAATTTAAAAATTTGAATGTCAATGATCTATTTAGAAATGACCAATGTTCAATGACCAATTTTCAATGTTCAAGTACCAGGGCGTTGGCCTACTGGCGCAGCACCTTACCCGACAACATGCCCTCTGTGCTCAGCGCTTGCCAGTGGTACAGGCCGGCGGGCAAATCTACCGGCAGGTTCCACCGGAACGTGTCACCCGTGCCCAACCCGGCATTGGCCTGCACTGTTGCGACGGTTTTGCCCTGCATGTCCAGCAAGCGGATGTGTTGCAGCGTGGTGGGTTGCGCCTCTTGCCATTGGAATTGTAGTTGCGAACGAAAGGGATTGGGGCGCACTTGCAGGGCCCAGTCCCGGTTCGGGTGCTCGTTTACGCCAGTGGTGACCTGCACGTAATCGATTACGGCTTCTACATTGTCGCGCATGCTTTCAAAACTGGAGGCAAAGGACAAGTCGAAAAAATACGTCAGCACCGTCATGCCATTGTTTTTGTTCAACACGGCACAGGGTACACCGTCGAACAAATAGGTGCTGTCGCCCATGTGGTATACCGTTTCGGCGCCCGGCAGCGGCGTCACCCCGTCGGCCCACCAGATCGTGCCGAATTTCCAGTACAAATCGTCCAGGTTTCCAATCGCTGTGGCTGCGTCCGGCTGTGCCACCGGCAGGCCCACGTTGCCGTCGTCGCCATAACTTTGAAGGTCGTAACTGGCGATGCCCAGGTATTGGTAGGCAAAATCCGTTTCTTCAAAATTGTACGGTGTGGCGCCATAGCGGTCGTACAGGAAATCGTTGCCAATCAGCCAG
>JADLDL010000125.1 GCA_020846655.1 Saprospiraceae bacterium
CGCCTGCGCGGCATTTTCCACTGTTTCAGCGGCAGCGTCGAACAAGCGCGGCGGATGGTCGACCTCGGTTTTATGCTCGGGATCGGCGGCACGCTCACCTATCCGAAATCCGAACTGCCGGCCGTGTTGCGGGAAATTCCGCTGGAATCCATCGTGCTGGAAACCGATGCGCCGTATTTGCCGCCGGTGCCGCACCGCGGCAAACGCAACGAAAGCGCCTACATCCGGTTGGTTGCCGAAATGCTCTCCGAAGTAAAAGTACTGCCCCTGACCACCATCGCCCGCACGACGACGGCCAATGCCTTGCGCATGTTTGGCGCCGCCGTCACGGCCTGAGAAACGGACTGAGGTTTTTTAGTTAAAGGGGGCTTGTTAAATTTCGTTAAGCCGTTAATCCCGGGTTAAGGTTCGAAATGGACCCGGAATGCCTTTTTTCTTTGTGCCACAAAAAAAATTGAACCATGAAAAAAGGCATTTTTCTCCTCTTGTTTGCGGCGCAAAGCCTCCTCGCTTCGGCCCAATTGTATGTGGAAGGCACCCGGCTCGACGCCTCCAATACCAGCAACTACCTTGAAGCCACGCCCTTGCGCCGGGCCGACGGCACGTATCATTTTCAAATTGATTTTGGTCAAAAAGCCAACCGCAACACCAAGCCCGGCGAATGCCTCACCGACGACAAAGGCCGCCGCTTCGAGTTTCGCAGCACGGTCGATGGCCTGAATTTCCTGTACGAAAACGGCTGGGAAGTGAACGTGGTGTACAACGTGGAAGACCTCCGGCGCTACCTGCTGAAACGCCGCTAGGCGCCCTACTCGGTCAGCACCAGTTTTTCGGTCCGGATGCGCCCGTCCGGCAGCCGGATTTCCAACCAATACAGCCCCGAAACGTCCGGCAGTGCGATAGAGAACGCGGCGGTTTCGGGGCTGCTGCTGCTCAGGCGCCGGCCGCCGGCAGTGCAGAGGCTGACGCGCTGCGGGGCGCTGCTGCACCGCAGTTCCAACTGCGCGCCGGCCGGTGCAGGATTGGGGAAGGAGATGTCCCAGGAGGCTGGTAAGGGCGCTGGCACATCCGTCAGCCCGCAGGTATAGTTCAGTTGGAGGTTTTGGTCGAGTTGCAGGGTGTCGACGGCCACTGTGGCGCCGTTGCACAACACCGAAACGCGGTACAGGCCTTTGAAACCGCGTATTTCGGCTTTGCCATTGGCGTCGGTGCTGCGGGTTTCGCGGGTCCACCACTGATCGAACAGCAAGTCGGCGAAGGCCTGGCCTACGGGTTTGAGGTTCCAGTTTTGGTCAAAAAACGGCGCGTTGTCGTGCCAGTGCGCCCCATCCCAGAAGCCCCAACTGAGGAAGCCGTCGACGGACGGGTGGCTGAACGCCAGGGTCAGGAAATCGCTGCTGAAGCGGACGCCCAGGCTGTCGCTGATGAGTTCGCTGAGGTCGAATTCGGTAATTTTGGCGCGGTACCCGAACCGGTTGTAAAAATCGTCGAGTGTTTGCTCGATGGTGTACATGGACGCCAGTCCGCCATTGATATGGCCCTGGAAACCAATGCCTTCCACGGGTGCCTTGGCGTCGTAGATTTCCTGAACATATTGCCGGCATTGTTCGTACACGGGGCTGCCGGGGGCATTGCCGAGGTCGATGGTGACATAGTCGTTGAGGTAGGCCGGCATATCGGGGTCCACTGTTTTGATCTTGTGCAGGATGTCGCGGTAGAGTTCGCGGCCGGTCGGGTAGCCGGGCGAGCCTTTGAAGGCGTTGGCCAGGTCCTGATTGGCGGTGATTTCATTGAGGGCGTCCCACTCGGCAATCCGGCCGGCCAGGCCGGGGTATGTCAGCATGGTTTCGATGCGTTCGTCGATGCGGGATTTGAGGTAGGCGAGGTTGAGGGCGTTGGGTTGCAGGTCGTTGGGCAGGTAGCTCCAACCGGGCCACACGAGGTTGTGGCCGCGCACGGAGATGCGGCGGGCTTGCAGCCAGTCGAGGGCCTTGACGATTTCGGCGGGCGAGGCGCTCCACTGTTCTTCCCAGGCATCCCATTTGAGGTCGTTTTCAAACACCACTTCGTTGAAGCCGTGGCCTTTTCCATCGAAATCGAGTATTTTTTGTTCGTACTGGTTGTTTTGGTTGTGGTTGCCGGCGATGCGCACACCAGTAATGGCGGAGCCGAATTTGAACGCGTGTTGGAGCATTTCCACTTCCACGGTTGCGCCGGACAGGGGCGTTCCGCCGGGGCCGGTCACGCTGACGCGGAGATCGGCTTTGCGCAGTTGTTCGATCCGGGCGGCGGCGGGCGCCCGCCAGGGGGCGTCGGGGGCGGAGCCGGCGTAGTCGAGGTGTAGTTCGGTGGGCAGTTGGCTGAGGGCATAGGCTTTGGCGTAGTTGCGCAGGGCCAGCCCGCCTACTTGCAGGGTTTGGACTTGCAGGCCGGTATGCATACCGATGTGGAGTTTGCCGGCGGCGTAGGCCTGGTCGGCTTCGAAGGGCACGAGGTATTGTTTCCAGGCGGGCGTGGCGTCGAGGCCCAGGTAGATTTCTTTGGCGTAGGTGTCGGCGTGTTCCACAAACAAATTGGCGCGCCCGTTGGTCGCTGTAGCCGAACGCACCCAAACAACCAGCAGCAGGCGGTCGCCGGCGGCGATAGCCTGTGTGTTGCTGACAAAAAAGCCGGCGCTCCAGGGATCGGCGCCGGGCGCTGCAATAGTCAGGGTGGCGGCTTTGCTGAACGGCTGGTTACTCACGGTGGCTACCGACAACGTGGAGCCATAGACGATGGCGTTGCCCAGCACCTGTTGTTCGTCGGCAGCAATACTCCAACTGCCCCCGTTCAACTGGTATCCGGCCGATAGTTGGTTGATCAGGTTGGTGTAGTAGGCCGTTTGGGCCGAAAGGGGGAGCACAGAGCAGGCCCAGGTGAAAAGCCAGAGCATCGGACGCATACGCAGGAGTTGAAGCAAAGCAGCTTGATAAAAAGAAGACAAGAAAAGTGAATTAATCCGGTTTTCAACCGGCCTTATCGAATTTTTGAAGGAGGTAGGGGGGCTTAACCCGTAGGTTTGGCTTGAAAATAAGTACTGCGTGCCAGCCAACTGTTCGCCGGCCTCCGTTGTTCACTCTAGCATTACACTACCAACACTTATTCAAACGTATGAAAAACGCACTGTTGCCCGTTTTGTTCCTGTTTTTGGCCGTTTCTGCCTTCGCTCAAACCGCCGATGAAATCATCGATAACCACCTCAAAGCCATTGGCGGCAAAGCCTGGGAAAACATCAAAACGGTAAAGACCGACGCTAAAATTACGGCCCAGGCCGCACCCGGCATGGAAATCCCGATGACCATGACCATCGTACACAACAAAGCCGCGCGGATCGACGTGACGGTTATGGGTATGACGCAAAGCTCCTGCATCAACGGCGATGGCGGCTGGGCCAACAATCCTTTCATGGGCAAAACCGAGGCCGAGCCCATCACCGCCGACCAGGCAAAAGAAATGAAAGAAATGACCGACCTGAGTGGCAGCCTCTATAATTACAAAGCCAAAGGCTACAAGGTCGAATATGTGGGCCAAGAAGACCTGGAAGGTACGGAAGTACACAAAATCAAAGTCGAACACAGCCCTACCAAAACGGAGTATGTGCTGATCGACCCTTCCAACTGGTACCAGATCAAAAACATCACGGTCACCACCGTGGATGGCCAGGAAGTGACCTCCGAGTCGATGTTTTCCAATTTTAAAGAAGTCAGCGGCGTCATCTTCCCCTTCACCATCGAGCAAAACAACCCGATGATGGGCTCCTCCGTCGTGACCGTCACCAATGTGGCCGTCAACGAACCCGTCGACGAGCAAATCTTCGTCATGCTCGCCAAATAATTATCAAATGTGGTCAATTGGATTAATGTGGTCAATGTGACCAATGTGGCCAATTGAATGAATGTGGTCAATTAGATTAATGTGGCCACATTAATCTAATTGGCCACATTTGATAATTGGCCACATTTGATTATTGATTTTTTATTTTTAAAAATATAAGTTATGCGATCAGGAGTACATGGGTTAGTCCTAGTTGTTTTCTGTTTTTGTTGTGTCAACGGTGTGTTGGCACAGTCGGTTGTAAAACTCAATTCCGCAACCCTGGGGCAGATGGAGGCCCGCGCAATTGGCCCGGCAATTATGGGCGGGCGTATCACGGCCATTGAGGGCCTCAACAGCGACCCCCGGACCCTGTATATCGGTACGGCTGGCGGCGGCGTCTGGAAAACCCGTACGGGTGGGTATACGTTCGAACCCTTGTTTGACAAACACCCTCAATCGATCGGGGCCATGGCCATCGACCAGCAGCACCCCGATACCGTCTGGGTGGGTACCGGCGAAAGCAACATGCGCAATTCCGTTTCTATCGGCTTGGGTATGTACCGCTCCACCGATGGCGGGCGCAACTGGGTGAAACGCGGCCTGGAAAACAGCGAACATATTTCCAAAATTATCCTTCATCCCCAAAACCCGAACGTGCTGTATGTGGCCGTGCCCGGCAAATTGTGGAGCGACAGCCCCGATCGCGGCTTGTACAAAACCACCGACGGCGGCCAAACCTGGGAGAAAATCCTCTATACCGATGCCAAAACCGGTTGCGCCGATGTGTTGATGGACCCCCGCAACCCCGAGGTGCTTTGGGCCTCCATGTGGCAGTTTCGCCGCACGCCGTATTCTTTCGTTTCCGGCGGACCGGGCAGCGCGCTCTTCAAATCCACCGACGGGGGCAAAACCTGGCGAAAACTCACCCAAGGCCTCCCGACCGGCGAGTTTGGCCGGATCGCAATGGCCCTCGCGCCCTCGGCGCCCGACAACCTGCTGGCTATCGTCGAAAGTGAAAAAACCGGCCTGTATATTTCCGCCGACGGCGGCGAAAACTGGAAACGGCAGAGCTCGACCGACAACGTCACCGCCCGGCCCTTTTATTTCAGTACCCTGGTGGTAGATCCCTACGAGCCCAAACGGGTGTACCGCCCGGCGTTTTCCCTCTCGATCAGCAGCGATGGCGGCTATTCGTTCTCCGATGCCAGCGATGCCGGCGGCTGGGTGCACTCCGACCACCACGCCCTCTGGATCAATCCCCAAAACACACACCAGATGTACCTCGGTACCGATGGCGGTGTTTACACGAGCCTCGACCGCGGCGTCACCTGGTCGCACCTGAATACCCTGCCCGTGTCGCAGTTTTACCATGTGCAGGTCGACAACCAGGTGCCCTATCAGGTGTACGGCGGCTTACAGGACAATGGCTCTTGGTGCGGCCCCTCGGCCAGCCCGGGCGGGATCGAAAACCGCGATTGGGACAATGTAGGCGGCGGCGACGGATTTTGGGTGCAACCGGACGACCAGGACCCCGACATCGTATTCAGCGAAAGCCAGGGCGGCAATATTTCACGCCTCAACCGCAAAACCAACCAGACGCAACTCGTACAACCCCAGGCCCGGCAGGGCGATCCCAAACTGCGCTGGAACTGGAATACGCCAGTCGTCAAGAGCCCGGTCAATCCCAAGGTGTTGTACATCGGCGCACAGTTTTTGTATAAAACCACCGACCGCGGACACAGTTGGTCGCGGGTTTCGCCCGATCTGACCACCAACGATCCCGGCAAACAACAACAATACGCCAGCGGCGGCCTGACGGTCGATAACAGTTCGGCCGAAAACCACTGTACGATCTTTGCCATTGCGCCCTCGCCCCTTGATGAAAACCTGCTGTTCGTAGGCACTGACGACGGCAATATCCAACGGACCGTTGACGGCGGCAAAAACTGGACTGACGTGACCCCTAATCTGCCCGGTATCCCCCGGGGCACCTGGGTGAGCAGTGTGGAAAGCAGCCGTTTTACGGCGAATACGCTGTATGCCACGTTTGACAACCATGCCTACGGCGACACCAAGCCCTATGTAGCCAAATCCACCGACCAGGGTAAAACCTGGACGGCATTGCCGCTGGAAGGCGTGCAGGGATTCGCCCATGTGATCCGGGAGGATCGGGTGAACGCGAATCTGTTGTTTCTCGGGACGGAGTTCGGCTTGTATTTGTCCAACGACGGCGGGGCTTCCTGGATCCTGTACAAATCCGGAATTCCCGAGTACGTGGCGGTGCGCGATATCGTCATTCACCCGCGCACCAACGACCTGGTGCTGGCCACGCATGGCCGCGGCGTGTATATTGTCGATGATATTTCGCCCTTGCGCTTGCTCACGCCGGAGCTGTTGCAACGCGATGCTGCGCTGTTGCCGGTGCGCCCCACTCCGGTGAGTACGGGGCACTACAGCCAGTCTTTTCCCAGCACGGGTTCGTATATCGGCGCCAATTCTACGGAGGAGGCACAGGTGATTTATTATTTAAAAAACCGCGTGAGCACCGGCGATGTCACTGTGGATATTTTGGATGAAAAAGGGAACGTATTGCTGACCATCCCGGGCAGCAAGCGAAAAGGGATCAATGTTGTCCCCTGGAGCATGCGCCTGAAGCCGCCAAAAGCCGCCAAAGGCGTGATGGTGCGCGGCGAGGCGGGTGTTTTTGCCGGCGCGTTCGGGCCGCTGGCCCTACCGGGCCGGTACGGGGTGCGGTTGAACACACCTTCGGGCAAAGATTCGGCGACCCTGGTCCTGGTGCCCGATCCTTTGTCGCCGGGTGTGGATCTGGCGGGTCGTAAGGCGGTTTCGGATACCTTGTTTCAGATGGTGGAAGAACTCGCATTTTTAGTGGCGCAAGTACAAAACCTGAAAGACAGTGTGCAGCAACGGGTGGGACAGGTAAAAAGCAAGAGTTTGAAAACCCGGTTGTCGAATCAGGCGGGCCGCTTGGATGCGATGCATAAGACGCTGACAGAAACGACCGTATCCAGTGGTATTACCGGAGAAGAAAAACTGCGTGTGTTTATCGGCCGCCTGTATGTTTTTACCGAGTTGTCGGATTTGCCGCCAACGGCCTCCACCCTTCAGCGGATGCGCTACCTGCAAACCGAACTCCAAAAGGAAAAAGCCAATGCCGGGCGTATTTTTTCGGAACTGAAGAGTTTGAATGCTGATTTGCAAAAGGAAAAACTACCGGCGGTAGTTCTATTGGATAAAGACGCCTTTCTGAAGAATTATAATGCGCCGGCATCGGGCAGTAAGTCGGGTCTGGACTGGCTATTGTCGGGTATCCGCCAATTTTAATTTTGAAAGACCTTATAGTTTAACGGTTTTAAAATACAAAATATTTCAACAGACTACATCTTCGGGTAGTATTTCAGCAGCCCTTCGGGTAGGATAGTTTGCTTGATCCGACTGTATATTTGCGCTTGCCTTCCTGATTCTGTTTGGGAGGCAAGCGTTTTTTTTAATACTTCCTCTCCCCCTTTGAAGGCAATCTTCACTAGCGTATTCCCCTACCGTAATCTTTAGTTACGCTTCATTGTCCGCAAGGGCATTCTTTTTATCCACACGCTTTTCTTATCAAGTTGGTTCGTCCACCTGCCCTCCCGGCATGGCGTTTTCGTCTTATGTGTTTTCCAAACGCATAAGTCCTAATTCCGTGCGCTAAAGGCTGGTCTACACCTTTTTTCCTGTGAGTGTTGAGTCGCTCATGGGCTGTATTCGTATTGCCTGTAATTCATCTGAAGCAAAAATTTTTGCGCAACGCTTATTTATTTTTAATTACATGAGCCGTAATTTTTTACAAGTTCTCGTCCCTGCTGCCACACCCCAATCTTCCTGGAGCAAAGCCCTCCTGGTGAGCGTGTGTGCCGTATTCCTGACCACAGCACAGGCACAAGCCCCGAGAGAAATCTCTGCGGAAATGTGTTCGATGGCCTTGATCAAGAAGGCAAAGCCTGGTGGTTCCACTGCGGTGAACGACCCTTGGGCCGAATTTGTAAATGCAAAAGATAAAGCGGGTGCCCAGGCAGATCTGAGTTGTAGCTGCCCCAACAACCTGATTCAGAACAACAGTTTTGAATCAGGAACTGCCAACTGGACCTCCTGGGGTGGTAATTTCCAAACCGGCACTTATGCTGCCGTTTGCGGCGCCAATAGCGGCCAGATGAACATCACCTCCTCCTGGGGTGGCGTCTACCAGGATATTACCACCCTGATGCCCGGTGACATCATCAGCGTCGGCGCGTATGCGGGCACCCACGACCCCGCTGGCTATTACGTAGCCTTTGGGGTTGAGTTTTATAAAAGCAATTGGACCTACCTCAGCGGCCAGGAACTGGAGGTCAATACGTTGTTGGCCAACATGGGCACTTACGAATTTACCGTAACGGTGCCGGCCAATGCGGCTTATGTGCGGATCGTAGGCAAGGGTAACGGCAACTGGCTCAAATTGGACGGAGTTTGTGTAACCGTTGTGTGCAACAACGCCACGAACGGCGGCACGATCGCTACCAACCAAACGGGCTGCGTTGCTACGGGGGGCTCCTTCAACCCGGCCCTGATAACGAATGCTGGAGCACCTACCGGTGGCACAGGCGCCCTGGAAATCATCTGGATCAAATCCACCTCCAACTGCCCGCCCGCAGCGTTTGATGGCACCCAATGGACGACCATCTCCGGCGCCACCAGCCTGACCTACGACCCGGGCCCCATCACACAAACGACCTGCTACCGGCGTTGCGCCCGGCGGGCCGGTTGCACGGAATACGATGCCGAATCGAATATCGTGACCATGACGGTCAATACAAGCCCCAATGCTTCTATCAGCGGCGGCACCGCCACCGTTTGTTCGGGCGTCAATACAACACTCACCGCCAGCGGCGGCGGCACCTATGCCTGGAGCACCGGCAGTACCACGGCTGCTACCACGGTGGCGCCAACCACTACGACTACCTATACCGTGACGGTGACAGCCGCCAACGGCTGCACCAAAACGGCCACTAAAACAGTGACGGTGGATGTGCCGCCCGCTTCCATCAGCGGTACCAGCACCATTTGCCCGGGCACCAGCACCACCCTTACCGCCAGCGGCGGTGGCACCTATTCCTGGAACACCGGCTTCACCACGGCGGCCATTACCGTGAACCCGGCGTCTACCACGACCTACACCGTCACCGTGACCAGTGCGGCGGGTTGCACCAAAACCGCTACTCAAACGGTAACGGTAGCGGCATTTGCCTATTCCGTTTCGCCCATCGCGGTTACGACCAGTGGTGGCTCGGATGGAAAAATTACGGTCGATGTAACTTCCGGCAACGTGCCCAACTACAGCTACAACTGGACCAAACTCGGTGGCGGCAGCGGCAGCGGCAGCAGCATCACCGCTGAGCCTTTCAATATCACAGGCTTGCTGGCCGGCGAGTACAACCTCACCGTGACCAATGGTTCGGGTTGTACCCAAACGGCTTACGTCGAAGTGCCCCAACCCCCCAGCGGCGCTACCGACTGCCCGGACAACCTGCTCAGCAACTGGAGCTTTGAAACTGGCACAACAAGCAGTTGGACCTGTGCCGTCGGCAACTGCTATACCGGCACGACCTATGCTGTCGACGGAACATATAATGCCTATGTGCAGTACACCGGTGGTTCTACTGCCGAAATGTACCAAACCGTGAATGGCATTATTCCGGGCAGCACCTATGTGCTCAATTTCTGGGGCGGAACGCACCAGCCGGCCTATTCCCACACGGCCCGGCTCACTTTTTATAATGCAAGTGGCGGACTTGTTGGGGATTTTGTATCTTCTGAAGTAGATCAGGACGTGGACGTGTCGCCTTATGTATTGGCCAACTACACACTGACTGCCGTTGCCCCGGCTGGCGCGTCCTATGTGCGGGTCCGGTTCCGGGCTACCGGCGACTACTTGAAACTGGATGCCGTTTGTTTTACAGGCCCTTGCACCGCATCGGTCACGGATATCTTTTTTAATGATATGGTTGGCTCCGGTGATATCGCCATTACCAATGGAGGAAAATACCCCCTGAGCTCCGTATCCTCCAACTTTAACCTGGAGGCGAATACCGCCGGCACGGCAGGCAGCGTCAAGTTTACCATCACCGGCGCACAAGCCGGTTCGGCCATTGAAAACGCTGCACCTTGGAATTATCCAGCCTCCGGAACAGCCTGGACGCCGGTAGCCGGCACCTACACCGTCAATGTCAAGGTGTATTCGCAGGATGATGCCGGTGGAACCTTGTGCGACGAGGCGACCTTTACCTTTACGCTCTGCAATACGGTGGCTTCGATTAGCGGTACCAGTACCATCTGTTCGGGCCAATCCACCACCCTTACGGCAAGCGGTGGCGTTTCCTATGTCTGGAACACCGGTGGAACGTCAAACACCCTCACCGTAAACCCTACAACCACAACAACCTATACCGTCACGGCTACGGATTCGTATGGTTGTACCGCGTCGGCTACCAAAACGATTACGGTCAACAGCCTCCCCAATGCGGCCATCAGCGGTGCCAGTGCCATCTGTACCGGCACCAGCACCGTTCTTACGGCCAGTGGCGGCGGCACGTATGCCTGGAACACAGGTCTGTCGACGACTTCCATTACGGTCAACCCAACAACGGCTACCACTTATACGGTGACCGTTACCAGTGCCAATGGCTGTACCAAAACCGCTACTAAAACCGTAACGGTTAACAGCCTGCCCCCAGCCGCCATCAGCGGCCCGGGTGAAATTTGTTTGGGGGCCAGCGCAACGCTGACCGCCAGCGGCGGCGGCACCTACGCCTGGAATACCGGTCTAACTACGGCTGCCATTTCCGTCTCGCCGGCAATTACCACAACGTATACCGTTACCGTTACCAGTGCCGCCGGTTGTACCAAAACGGCCACCAAAACGGTGATTGTAAATAGTCTTCCAGACCCAGCGATCAGTGGCCCCTCAGCAACCTGTGCCGGCACTACCATTACCCTGACGGCTAGCGGTGGCGGCACCTATTCGTGGAGCACTGGTGTTACCACAACTTCTATAAATGTTACGCCCGTTTCCTCAACTTCTTACACGGTCACCGTTACGAACAGCAAAAACTGTACAGATACTGCTGTCAAATCCGTAACCGTGAACCCATTGCCCAATGCGGCCATCAGTGGACCAAGCGCCATTTGCTCTGGCAGCAGTGCCACTCTTACTGCATCTGGTGGCGGTACCTATGCCTGGAACACAGGCTCTTCTCTGGCCTCCATAACGGTCAACCCTGTAGCCAATACCACCTATACGGTGACGGTAACGGGAGCCAACGGTTGTACCAAAACTGCCACGGCTACAGTCGCCGTCAATGGACTCCCAACACTCTCTACTGTTCCCACGAACTCAACCTGTGGCCAGGCAAACGGCTCGATCAACCTGACCGTATCGGGCGGCACCAATCCGTACGCTTACGCGTGGACGGGCGGCTCTACGATTCAGGACCCAACGGGCTTGGCAGCCGGCACCTACACGGTAACGGTAACCGACGCGAACGGTTGCACAAAAACCACCTCAGCCACGGTGAACAACACCAACGGCCCGAGCCTGAGCACCAGCGTAGTCAATGTGCTGTGCAACGGTGCGAGCACAGGTTCGATCGACCTGGTAGTAACGGGCGGCACATCGCCGTTCACCTACGACTGGTCAAACGACGGCGCAGAAACGCCGGACAACGACCCGCAAGACCTGAGCAGCCTGGCTGCCGGTGCCTACACGGTGACGGTAACGGATGCGAATGGCTGCACGGCCACGACAAGCGCGACGATCAGCCAACCGACGGCGATCACGGCCAGCGCCACATCCACACCGGTAACGTGCAACGGTGGCGCCAACGGTACCATTACCTTGACGGTAAGTGGCGGCACACCTGGCTACACCTATGTTTGGACGGGTGGCTCAACGAGCCAAAACCTGAGCGGCCTTGCCGCCGGCACCTACACGGTGACGGTCACGGACGCCAATGGTTGCACCAAAACGACCTCGGCTACAGTAGCACAACCGACAGCCATCACGGCCTCTGCGACAGCCACTCCGGTGAGTTGCAACG
>JADLDL010000126.1 GCA_020846655.1 Saprospiraceae bacterium
ATTTGGTGTTGGGCAATCCGGCCGATGCGGCCAGCCTGGAGATTGTGCCAGGACCGGGCTGGCTGGCCGAGGTGGAGCAGGCCGGCTGGCTCGCGGCTGCCGGAGCGGGCATGGGCTGGCTGATCGACGGGGCGCCCGGCCCGCTGGGGCAGGCACAGTATGTGCCTCAAGGCGCGCAAATTCGCATTTTCGGGCAGGCGGAAGGGCTCTGCGGCTATTTGGCGACTGCCGGTGGCTGGGCGCTGGACCGGATACTGGGCAGCCGCTCCACCTGCCTGGCGGCGGGTTTTGGCGGCTTCGAGGGGCGCGCCCTACAGGCTGGCGACTGCCTGGCAGGCAGGGCTGAGCGGGCTACCCGTACCCCGCAACGCTGGTTTGCCGGCTTGCCGGCCTCGGATCCGGGCCTGATCCGGGTGGTTGCCGGCGTGGACTGGGCGGAATGGCCCGCTGCGTTGCGGCAACACTTGTTGGATCAGCCTTTTCGTGTGTCGGCACTGCGCGATCGGATGGGGCTCCGGCTGGAAGGGCCCGGGCTGGCGCTTCCGGGTGGCGGCGGCGGCGAACGCTGGTCGGCCGGCGTGGTGCCGGGCACCGTTCAGGTGCCGCCCGACGGGCAGCCGATCGTGCTGCTGGCCGATGCCCAGACCACGGGCGGTTATCCGAGGCTGGCCCAGGTGTGGGCCGTGGACCTGCCGAAACTGGCCCAAATGCCTGCGGGCAAGGCCTTTCGGTTCCAATTGGGGACCTGGACGGAAGCCGAACAGGCCCTGGCTGAGCGGGAAAGGTGGTTCCGCCGCCTGGCGCTCAGCGCTCGCCTGGCCTGGCAAATACCGCTCTGATCGGGTGGCTTTTCCGGGGCAATGTGCATCTTTGTTCCTACAAATTGTTCACCAGCCGCACGCGCATATGCTGACTATTGATTTGAACTGCGACATGGGAGAGGGCTTTGGCCCCTGGCCGATGGGCAAGGACGCCGCCCTGATGCAGCACATCACTTCGGCGAACATCGCCTGCGGGTTTCATGCAGGCGATCCGCTCATCATGCAAAAAACGGTTGGTTTGGCGCTGGCGCATGGGGTTGCCATCGGGGCGCATCCCGGCTACCCGGATCTTCAGGGGTTTGGGCGGCGGCAGATGCAACTCACGCCGGCGGAAGTATATGCCCAGGTGTTGTACCAGATCGGGGCGCTGCAAGCTATTGCCCAGGCCGCCGGTGGACGTTTGCACCACGTGAAACCACACGGCGCGTTGTACAATACGGCGGCCAAAGACCGGGCTTTGGCCGATGCGATTGCCCGGGCTGTGCAGGCGGCCGGCGGCGACCTGATTTTATACGGATTGAGCGGCAGCGCCCTGATAGAGGCTGCCCAAGTCATTGGCCTGCGGCATTGCAGCGAGGTATTTGCTGACCGGCGCTACGAACGCGACGGCAGCCTGACGCCCCGCAGCCATCCGGAGGCGTTGCTGGAGGATGTGGCGGCAGTAGTGGCGCAAGCCCTGGAGCTCGTGCGCGAGCAGCGGGTGCGCTGTCGCACCGGCGAATGGGTGGCGCTTCGCGCCGAAACACTGTGCCTGCACGGCGACGGGCCGCAGGCAGAGGCCTTTGCACAGGCCTTGTTTCAGGGACTTCAGCAGGCCGGGATCGAAATTACCTATAAAAAATAAGGTAAATGCTGCACAAGTGCGCTCCAACCATTCTATCCTCGTCTTGTTAGTTTGTATATGAACAATATCCTTCGTCGTGTTTTGACCAATGCCCTGCGCAAGAGTGGGAGCCCAATGGGTCTGGAGGCCATGAGCCCCTACCGGATCGCTAAATCGTTTTATTTGCTCCGGCTGGGGTTCCTGCACCGCCTGCGTGCTGCTATCCTGGTTGCCTTGGGCGTGCTTTCGGCGGGTTTCGGCCTGGAAGGTTTTTTATTGCCCAATAGTTTTATCGATGGGGGCGTCACCGGTATTTCGCTGTTGGTCGCCGAAATCTCAAAATTGCCCTTGCCGATCCTGATCGTAGCGATCAATGTGCCGTTCATCGTGCTGGGGTACCGGCAGATCGGCCGCTCTTTTGCTTTCCGCAGTATTCTGGCCATTGCGTGTCTGGCCGTCGTTATCGCTCTGGTACCGTTTCCGGTCATCACGTCGGACAAACTGCTGATTGCCACGTTTGGCGGCTTTTTCCTCGGCATGGGCATTGGTTTGGCCATCCGGGGCGGGGCGGTGCTGGACGGCACGGAGGTATTGGCCATTTTCCTTAGCCGAAAAACGGGCCTCAAGGTGGGCGACGTCATCCTGCTGTTCAATATTTTGATCTTCGCGGTGGCGGCCTGGCTGCTGAGCATCGAGGTGGCGTTGTATGCCATTCTTACCTACCTGGCGGCGTCCAAAACCGTCGATTTTGTGGTGGAAGGCGTGGAGGAGTACATCGGCGTGACGATCGTGGCCTCGCACCACGAAGAGATTCGGGAGATGATCGTTCAGAAAATGCAACGGGGCGTCACGGTGTATTCCGGCTTGCGGGGGCATGGCAAGCGCGGCGAGTTGCACCACACGGAAATCATTTTCACGGTAGTGACCCGTTTGGAAATTACGCGTTTGCAAAACGAAATTCAGAAGATCGATCCCAATGCCTTTGTCGCCACCCATGTTGTGCGGGATACGCGGGGCGGAATAATCAAAAAACGCCCGATGTCGGAGCATTGAGCCTGGCCTATGTGCCGGCTTGCAGGGCGTTTCGCGCGGGGTCCAGGTATTTTTTCAGCGGATAGGTGTCCGGATTGAGTGCCTGGGTTTGTTCGAAAAACGGCAGGGCCCGGGCGTAGTCTTGTTTTTCAAAATAAAAAATGCCCAGGTTCAGGTGTGCGTAGGGTTCCTGATCGTTGAGTTGGAGGGCGGCTTCGAGGTCGCTGCGCCCGGCTTCTGTGTCGCCGAGGCGGGTTTGGGCCAGGCCGCGGTTGCTGAGGGCATACACGCCGTGGATTTTGTCGCTGATCAGGGGCGTAAATTCGGCTATGGCTTCCTCTGCCCGGCCGAGGCACAAGAGGCAAAAGCCGTGGTTGACGCGGGCGGTAGTGTTGCGCGGATCCAGAATTTTGGCTTGTTGGAAACAGGTGAGCGCTTGGGGCAGGCATTCGGTGAGGGCCAGCCGGAGGCCGAGATCGTTGAATTCTTCCGAACGAAAATCGAGTCGCGCGGCGTAGGCATCTGTCACCCGAACGGCGTTGGCGGCATCGCCGTTTTCCAGGTGTGCCGCTACGGCAATTTGCAGGATGTAAGCATTCCCCCGGCCCCTGGCGAGCAGCTGCTCGCATTTTTCGGCGGCGCTGTGCAATTGTCCGTCGGTACAGTCTTGCTGGATTTCGGCCAGCACCTTGCTGTGGCGAAAGCTGTAGAACAAGCGCCGCAGTTGTTCGCCGTCGTTGTAGGTAATGTTGCCGTTGGTGAGGTACAGGGGCGTCTTGTTGGGCACAATGCTGTAGAAAAACGTGGCGGCGCCAGACATCAGCAGTACCATTCCGAAAAGGCGGGTTGCCGGGCTGGCCTCCCAGCCCAGCATGATCCAGCCACCCAGCAGGGCTTGCAGCAGGGAAAAGAGCGGGCCACCCGACACGACGGCCAGCCCAACCGCTACCGACGGCCAGGCTTTTGGGGCGCTCAACATGCCGCCTTTCCAGCGGAAGGGGTTTCGGGGCGCCCGGAAGCTAAGCCGGCCGATGGATACGGTCAGGTCCTGCGTGGTGTCGCCATAGGCGCCCAGGTACACGGTCATGGGGGCGGGGGTAAGCAGCAGTGCTGGCAAGGCATGGCCCAGCTCATGGATGGCGGTGGTGAGGATGCGCGACACCGGAAACCAATACACGAACAAGAGCAGGAAAAACAGGCTGGCATCCATAGGGGCTGCGGTTTTGGGGTTTAGTCGTCGTCGTTTTCCACCGGGATGGGGTTACTTTGCCACATCAGGAAGGCTTTGAGAAAGGGTTGGAGATCGCCGTCGAGCACCGCATCGGGGTTGTGTACTTTGTGGCCGGTGCGGAGGTCTTTTACCCAGCGGTCGTCGAGCACATAGGAGCGGATTTGGCTGCCCCATTCGATTTTCGATTTGCCGGCTTCGACCTTGTCTTTTTCTTCCTGGCGCCGGCGCACTTCGATTTCGTAGAGCCGGCTTTTCAGCATTTGCATGGCCCGGTCGCGGTTTTGGTGCTGGCTGCGTTCGGCCTGGCATTCGACCACCACCCCGGAGGGCAAGTGACGCAGGCGGACGGCCGATTCGGTCCGGTTGACGTGCTGGCCGCCGGCGCCGGAGGCGCGGAACACATCCATTTCGATGTCGTCGGGCCGGATGACGATTTCGATGCTGTCGTCTTCCACGAGGGGGTAGACAAATACCGAGGAGAAGGAGGTTTGGCGTTTGCCCTGGGCGTTAAAGGGGCTGATGCGGACGAGGCGGTGAACGCCGTTTTCGCTTTTGAGCCAGCCATAGGCATAGTCGCCGCGCACTTCGATACTGGCCGATTTGATGCCGGCGGCATCGCCTTCCTGTTCGAAGAGTTCATTGACTTTGAAGCCGTTTTTGTCGGCCCACATTTTGTACATGCGGAGGAGCATGGCCGACCAATCGCAGGCTTCGGTGCCACCGGCGCCGGCATTGATGGTCAGCACGGCGTTCATGGCGTCTTCCTTTTTGTTCAGGGTGCTTCTGAATTCGGCGTCGCCGAGGATTTCGGCGGTACGGCTGTACTGGGCATCCACTTCGGTTTCGGTGGACAGGCCTTCTTTCTGGAACTCGAAGAGGCCTTCCAGGTCATCGACTTCACGGGCGATGCGGTAGTATTCATCGACCCAGTTTTTGCTGAGGCCGATCTTGCGCTGAATGCCTTCGGCGCGTTTGGGGTCATTCCAAAAATTCGGGTCAAGGGTTTGGCTGGTCAGGTCTTCAATTTCGCGGAGCCGGTTGTCCACGTCAAAGATACCTCCTTAAGACCGCCAGTTTATCCTTCAACTCCTTGAGTTGTTCGATAGTCATGTCTGGAAACGGAAAATTTTAAACGGTTATGGTTAGAGGGTTGGAAGGTTAGAGGGTTGGAGGGTTGGAAGGTTAGAGGGTTAGAGGGTTAGAGGGTTAGAGGGTTAGATGGTTGGAGGGTTAGATGGTTGGATGGTTAGATGGTTGGATGGTTAGATGGTTGGAGGGTTGTCTAAATCATTTAGTGCACGGCAAACCTAGAAAGGTTAGAGGGTTGGAATTAGTTCCCGGGCTTTGTTGCCACTGTTGGCATCCCCGCCACAACGGCAACAACCTTCTAACCTTCCAACACTCTAACCTTCCAACCTTCTAACCTTCCAACCCTCCAACCCTCTAACCTTCTAACCTTCTAACCCTCTAACCTTTGCTGTGCGCCACAAAGTTTTAATGTTAGGATGCGCCATAAGGTTTTGAGAAAATAGTTAGTTCTTTGACATATCGGTTAGATTAAACAAAAAAGCGATGGCACAAGCCAAAGACGTATTA
>JADLDL010000127.1 GCA_020846655.1 Saprospiraceae bacterium
CTTACCGCCATTCTGGTTGTCCTCGTTTTGTCGTAGCAGGCCATTTGGGGCAATTTCTGTAAAGAAGCAGCCAAAACAAGGCAGCAGCTCGCCGCCCGGCAGCCATCGGTTTTCGTTTCTTTGCCCGCAAACAAACGGAACAATACCATGCCGCTGCTTACGCCTTCTTTTTTCAAAATACCCTGCCTCACCCTGCTGTTCATCTACTGTTGGAGCACCGGGCTACAGGCTCAGGTGGAGCGCTCCTATGTCGTCTCGGCTTCAGCGCTGCCCGAATGGGTCCAACTGATGTATGCCGATACGCCGGATATCGGGGCCGTCACAGCCGCCAAAAACGCGTACTACCGCACACATCCGTTTGTCAAAACACAACACACACAATATTACAAACGCTGGAAACGGCGGCTCGAACTGCTGGGCGATGCCTCCAGGCTTTCTGAAGCAGAAAAACGAGCCACAGCAGACAACGAACTCCAGTACTTGAAAACATTTCAAAGCGCTGGCCCCGATGGCCTGCCCTCGCCCGAGTGGACCTGCATCGGCCCCTTCGACTTCGACAAAGGCGCGGCAGCAACGAGTTATGCCGCCGGCGCCGCACACCTGTATACCGTCGAACAAGCGCCGGGCAACCCCAACGTGCTCTATGCCGGCGCCGCCAACGCGGGCCTGTGGAAATCGACCGACAAGGGCCTCCACTGGAGCCTGCTGACGCGGGATTTGCTGATTACCACTGTGTATGCCCTCGAAATTGACCATACCAACGCCGATGTGGTGTATTTTTCAGGCGCCGGCAAACTCTATAAATCAACCGATGGCGGGGCCACGATCAACCAGATCGGCGACGCGGCCTTCCGCGCCGTTCCGCAGGACATCAAAGACATCGTCATGTCGCCCCTCAGCCCCAATATCCTGTTGCTGGCCTCCGACCAGGGCCTGTACCGAACAACTGATGCCGGCAACAACTGGACAAAAATACTACCCGGCGATTGCCAGGAAATTGAATTCAAACCGGGCGCACCCAACACGATCTACGTTGTAAAAGCCGCAGGCAATCATACCGAATTTTACAAAAGCACCGACGGTGGCCTCAGTTTTGTGCCCAAAGCAGGCGGCTACCCGGGCATCTCTGCGGTGACGAATCAGGTTTTTTCAGCCAAAAAATTCAACTCAACGGCAGACTACGTGCGCTTCGCCAGCAACCCCAACCCCGGCAATGGCGCCAATGCTGACTTCACGATGGAAATGTGGGTGAAAAGCCCCGGCTGGACCGGTGATCCGGCTATTTTTTCCAATAAAAACTGGGCAGGCGGCGCCAACAAAGGCTTCGTACTGGCCGGCCGTACCAACGGCACACAATGGAAATTTAACATTGCCAACGGCTCGCAGCGCATCGACATGAACGGCGGCACCATCAGCGACGGCGCCTGGCACCATATTGCGGTGGTATACCGCGCCCAGGGACAAAAAGAACTGTACCAGGACGGCGAGTTGCTCACAACCAGCGCCACCATTCTTTCCGGCACGGTCAACACTACCCTGCCGCTCGTGCTCGGCCAAGACGGAACCCTGGCCTATGGATCGGGCTTTGTGGGCGAAATCGCAGAGTTGCGCTTTTGGAATACCGCCCTGAGCAGCAGCACCCTGAATACCTGGAAATACGAAGACCTCTCTACCAGCCACCCCAAATACAGCAACCTGGTCCACTATTGGAAACTAACCGAAGGCAGCGGCATGAGCGCCGCCGACGCCAAAGGCGCCAACACCGGTACTGTTTTCGGTACGGCAGGCTGGTCGGTCAACAACAACATCACCTTTGTTTCGAGCAATATACCGGCGCCCGACGAGCAAAAACGCACCGAAATAGCCGTTTCACCAGCGGCGCCCAATGTGGTGTATGCCCTGGCGACAGGCAGTGCCGACGGCGGCAGTGGCCTCTACGGCGTGTACAAAAGCACCGACAGCGGCGAAACCTGGTCATTCAGGTGCTGCGGCCCCGGCCCCGGCGGGGTGCCCTCGCCCACCAATTTCAACCTCATGGGTTGGGACGATGGCGGGCAAGACGACGGCGGGCAATACTACTACGACCTCTCCCTGGGCGTGTCACCCACTAACCCCGATTCAGTGTATGTCTGCGGAGTGAACCTCTGGGAATCCGCCAACGGCGGGGCCAGTTTTTCATGCCCCTCCAAATGGAGTCACAGCGGCAAAGTCAATTATGTACATGCCGACATCCACGACATCAAGATGTACCCCAACGGCGATATGTGGCTGGCCTGCGACGGCGGCCTGTTTTACTCCAACGACCACGGTACCAACTGGAACAAACGGATGTACGGCATCGCCGGCACCGATTTTTGGGGCTTTGGCGCCGGATTCCAGGACGGCAGCGTCATGCTCGGCGGCACCTACCACAACGGCACCCTGCTCAAGGATGGCAACACCTACATCAACGGCTGGCTCTCGACCGATGGCGGCGACAATACCCGGGGCTACGTCAACCCCGGCAAACCCCGCATCGCGTATTCGGACTACAACAAAAAACTACTCTCCGGCAACCGGACCATCGCACCCGCAACATTTGCCTTCGATCCCAAGCCCAACACGGCAGGGAATATGGAGTTTCACCCCTCGTGCTACAATATTATTTACATCCCCACCGGCAGCCAGTTGGTGCGCACCGACGACGACGGCGCCAGCCATTCGCTGGTCTATGATTTTGGCAATGATGTGACCATAGAAGCGGTAAAAGTGGCCTGGGCCAACCCCGATGTGCTGTACGTGTCGGTCAACCCCGATTTTTATGCCGCCAAAAAACTCTACCGCTCCACCGATGCCGGCAAAAGTTGGACCGACATCACGCCCGCCAACGCCACCATCGGCAACAATACCGCCATGCCGTTTGAAATCACCCTGGATGGAACAGACCCCAACACCCTATGGCTGGCACTCACACACCCGTATAGTTGGTACACTGCAGACGGGTTCAAAGTGTTTACATCCACCGATGGAGGCAATTCCTGGAGCAACCTGAGTACCCAAACACTCAATGGAGAACACATCAAACACATCGAACACCTGCGCGGCAGCAAGGGCGGCGTCTACATCGGCACCCACCGGACGGTGTATTACCGCAACAACACCATGCCGGATTGGGAAATCTGCAACAACCAATTGCCGGCCCTGACGTACTGTACCCGCTTGTTGCCCTATTACAAAGGCGGCAAACTCCGGAACGCCAGCGACCGCAGCGTGTATGAAAGCGACTTGTTCGAATCCACCCCGCCGCAGGCTCAAATTGCGGTAAATGGGTTCAACGCCAGTTGCAGCCGGGACACGTTTTACTTTGCCAGCCACTCCGCAGCCCGGGCCGGCGCCAGTTTTGCCTGGAGTTTCCCCGGGGGCAATCCGGTTACTTCCACGGCCGAAAATCCAAAAGTGACCTATTCAAAAACCGGCACCTTCGACGTTTCGCTAACGGTAACCGACGCCTTTGGCAGCAGTAGCCAAACCATTCCCCAACTGATCCGCATCGACGCGGCCGACTGCGATCCCGATACCTTACCCGGTAAGAGCCTCAACCTGGCCAATCCGGGCGATTACGTGTCTTGCCAGCCGCTCGACATATCCAGCAATACGCTGACCCTTATGGCCTGGATCAAACCCAATGGCGCGCAGCCGGGTTTTGCCGGCATCCTCTTCTCGGGCAGCGGCGATGCCTGCGGCCTGAATTTCCGGAACGGCAACCAATTGGGCTACCACTGGGCCAACAGCGCCGGCTCCTACAACTGGGCCGGCGGGCCAACCGTATCGGCCGGCGAATGGCACCACGTAGCGCTCGTCGTGACGCCCAACTCGGCCACGGTGTACCTGGACGGAATCGCCTACAGCCGCCAGGCGACCCACAATGCCGTCCAGTTCAATAGCCCCTTCCTGATCGGCAGCGACCGCGGCAATGCGTCCCGCAATTTCAAAGGGCAACTTGATGAGGTGTGTTTTTACAACCGGGCCCTCAGCCAAAACGAGATCCGGGAGCTCATGCACCTGACCAAAAACAACCCACATCCCGGCAATTTGCCAACAGCCGACGCTAGTCTACTGCAATATTTTCAATTCAATGAAACCAGCGGCCCGCGCACCTTCGACCGGGTGGGCACGCGTCACGGCAGCCTCGTGGGCAACGCCGGGCGTATGCCATCCACCGCCCCCGTTGGCGGAGGCGTTTCCAAACGGCTCCCGGCAACAGCAGGCGGTTGGCACGACTTTGCGCCGGCCCGGTGCCGGATGTTGTTTCCAGCCACCGGCACCTACCCCAATGCCGAACTGGTGGTCAGCCGGCTCCAGGCCCCGCCGGATACACTGCCGGGGGCCTTTCCCTTTGGCGAGGGCTACTGGATTGTTGAGCAGTTTGGCGGCAACGCCGTTTTTTCGCCACTTGAACAACTTGTGCTTGAGCCCAGCGGACACCAAATGGGTTTTGCCAGCCTGGCCAGCCATTTTACCCTGTACAAAAGAAGTGCCCGGAACGACGGCTTTTCCTGGGGTAATGCCCAGGATACGGCCGACGAACTGACCGGCCCGCCTGCCAACGGCCTGAGCTTTTCGACCGGCAACGGTGTCGCCAGTGTCGGCCAATTGTTGATTCAGCAAAAAGCATCGCTCCAGGCCCAGGCTACCGCTCCCCCCATCGCCTGCCACGGCGGCACCACTACGCTGACGGTATCCGGAAGCGGCGGATGGCCTCCCTACAGCGGAGCGGGAACATTCACGGTAGGCGCCGGCCTTCACAGCTATACCCTCACTGATGCCCGGGGCACTACACAGCTGGCCAGCCTGAACCTGAACCAGCCTTCCCAACTCCTGGTGGCGGCTACCGTCACCACACCGGCGGCTTGTTTTGGCGATCCGGTGCTGGTGCAGGTCAACGCCAGTGGCGGCACCGGACCGTATTCCGGTACAGGTCCGCAACTGCTGCCGGCTGGTTGGCATACTTTTTTGACGACAGACGCCCAGGGCTGCACCGCTTCAACCCAAGTGGAACTGACACAACCCAAAGCACTTGCCCTGCTGCTGGCGGCCAGCCCTACCAGCGCCAACGGGCTGACCGACGGCAGCATAAGCACCGCTTCCAGTGGCGGCACTGCCGTCTATTCGTATTCGTGGAGTCATGGGGCGAGCGGGCCGCTCGCAAGCGGTCTGGCGCCGGGCATTTACACCGTTACGCTTACGGATGCCCACGGGTGTACAGTTGTTCAATCGGCCGTGGTCAATGCCTATTCCTGCACCGTTTCAGGAGGTATTTCCGCGACAAACCTGCGTTGTGCGGAGGCAAACGATGGAACAGCGAGTGCCGTTACGGCAAGCGGTGAAGCGCCCTTTGCCTACAGTTGGAGCAACGGCGCCAGCGAGCCGGAAATCACAAACCTGGCGGCCGGCAGCTACACCGTTACGATCACGGATGCCAAATTCTGCCAGGTGGTGGCAAGCATAGACATTACCGCGCCGCCGGCCCTGAACCTGGTATTGCAAACGGCAACCAATGTGGCCTGCGCGGGCGAAGTCTCTGGCACGGCACAGGTAGTCGCTTCCGGCGGAACGGGTGCGTTGGTGTACCTGTGGAGCGATGGCCAAACCGGCCCGCTGGCCATGGGGCTATCGGCCGGGCAATACACCGTGGTGGTCAGCGACGAGCACGGCTGCTCGCAGGCTATTTCGGCAGTCATTATCCAGCAAGATACAATTGCCCCGGTACTGGCAGCCCAAAACACGGCGCTGGCTTTGGATACCAATGGCCAGATAGACCTCACGGCTGCGGCGCTTCAGGTGTCGGCCACCGACAATTGCGGCCTGGCCGCCTTGAGCATCGAACCGGCTGTGCTGAATTGTGAGCACTTAGGGGCCAATACGGTGCGTATCACGGCAATCGACTCGACGGGCAACAGCAGTTCGGTCGAAATACAGGTGCAGGTGCTGGACCAGACCGCGCCGGTGCTGAGTTGTCCGCCATCCCTCGAGCGCTGTGCCGAGGCGAATGTGGTGGAATTTTCGATGCCGGTGGCTACCGACAATTGCCCGGCCGGCGGTGTTTGGCTGCAAACGCAGGGCCTGGCCTCCGGGGCGATTTTCCCAACGGGCCTCAGCGAGCAACGCTTCCGGTTTACCGATGCGGGCGGGAACGTCGATTCCTGTAGTTTTACCATCACTGTTTTTCCGGCACTAGTGCTGGGCGTCCCGGTTGTAGTGCCGGCCGGCGGCGGGCAGTCCGACGGCGCCATTGGCATTACATGCAGCGGCGGCGTTCCGCCGTATGCGTTTGCCTGGACCCGCGACGGCGCCCTGGTTGATACGGCCCAAAACCTGAGCCAGGCGGCGGCCGGCTTGTATATGCTACTGGTTACTGATGCCAAAGGCTGTACGACGCAGTCGGAAAGTATTGAAATCGGAACGGTGGGCGTTCAAGCGCCGGCCTGGTTGGCGGGTGTGCGGATACTGCCCAATCCGAGCAGCGGCAAAACCTGGGTGGAACTGCCGAACCGGCAGGTAAAGCTCTTGCGCATTCAAGTGACGGACATGAGCGGGCGGGTGTGGCAGAC
>JADLDL010000128.1 GCA_020846655.1 Saprospiraceae bacterium
CTCGCTAAGGGCAACATCAGCAACGAATACGGCTTTTATTCCTTCACCCTGCCCTCCGGCAACGACTCGGTCACGCTGCGCTTCAGTTACCTGGGCTTCGAGCAAACCCTTCGCAAAGTGAAACCCAGCGGCGGCAACCTCAAACTCGACGTTGCCCTGAACCCCGTCGGCAACCTGCTGAACGAAGTCGTCATCAGTGCCAATACGTTTCAGGACAAGGTGCGCAGCACCGAAATGTCGGTCACCTCGATCAGTACCCGCGAAGCCAAAGCCCTGCCGGCGCTGTTCGGAGAAGTCGACGTCATCAAAATCCTGCAACTCAAACCCGGCATCGTGTCTGGTTCGGAAGGCACCACCGGCATCTTCGTGCGGGGAGGCAACAGCGACCAAAACCTCATCGTGCTCGACGAAGCCGTGGTGTACAACGCCAACCACCTGTTCGGCTTTTTCAGCACCTTCAACTCCGACGCTGTCAAAGACCTCAAGGTGTACAAAGGCGGGTTTCCGGCACAATACGGCGGCCGCTTGTCGTCCGTGATCGATGTGCGGATGAAAGAAGGCAACAACAAAGAATACGACGTGACCGGCGGCCTGGGCCTTATCGCCAGCCGCCTGACCATCGAAGGTCCCATCCAGAAGGAAAAATCGTCGTTCATCGTCAGCGGCCGGCGCACCTACGCCGACTTGCTCACCCGGGGCGTCAACAAGGCTAATGAAGACAAACCAGACTACAATCCCATCCCCGACTATTATTTCTACGACCTCAATACCAAAGTCAACTTTACCCTTTCGCCCAAAGACCGGCT
The DNA here is from genome assembly GCA_020846655.1 of Saprospiraceae bacterium. Lineage (GTDB taxonomy): Bacteria > Bacteroidota > Bacteroidia > Chitinophagales > Saprospiraceae > M3007. The sequence continues at coordinate 807 of JADLDL010000128.1, forward strand.
CTACCTCAGCGGCTATTTCGGGCGCGATGTGTTCAAGTTTAAAAACGAAACCTTCAACTTCCTGTTCGACTGGGGCAATGCCACCGGCACCGCGCGCTGGAACCACACCTTCGGACCCAAGTTGTTTTCCAACGCCACCTTTACCTATTCCGACTACCGCTACCGCATCCGGAACATCATCCAGGGCTTTTCCTTCAACCTGGGCTCCAATGTGAAAGACGCCAACACCAAAGTCGACTTCTACTACCAACCCAACAACCAACACACAATCCGTTTTGGCGGCAACGCCACCTACCACGAATTTATCGTGGCCCGGCTGAAATTCGGCAGCGACGATGGCAAGGTCAATTTTGAATCGGGGCAGAACTACAACGGCATGGAATACGGCTTGTATTTTGCCGACGAGTGGGCGGTTACCAACCGGCTCAAACTGAACTACGGCGCCCGCCTGTCGGCCTGGCAAAACAAGCCTTCTTTTTACGCCAATATCGAACCCCGCGCAGCCGTCAATTATTCGCTGAGCGACCGCTGGTCGCTCAAAGGCTCCTACAGCCGGATGAACCAGTACGTACACCTGCTGGCCAGCAGCGGCTTGTCGCTCCCCACCGATATCTGGTACCCCAGCACCGAAACCATCAAACCCGAAATCAGCGACCAGGTGGCCATCGGTACGTCGTACCTGATTGGCGATCACGTACTGGTCACCTGGGAAGCCTGGTACAAATGGCTGCAAAACCAGGTGGATTTTGTAGACGGCGCCGAATTGTTTGGCAACGATGCCCTCGAAAACGAACTCACCGTCGGCAAAGGTTATGCCTTCAGCCCGCTGGAACTGGAAATCGAGAAAAAAGACGGCCGCCTCACCGGCTGGATCGGCTATACCTTGTCCTGGGCCCGGCGCGGCCGTTTTCCGGTCATCAACAATGGCGAAGAATTTGCCCCGCGCTTCGATACCCGCCACAACCTTAGCATCGTAGGCTTGTACAGCCTCACCCGCAAATGGCAACTCACCGCCACCTGGGTATACACCTCCGGTTATGTGAGCTGGCTGCCGCTGGGACGGTTTACCTTTCAGGATGTGTCCGGGGCGCCGTTTCAACCCGTGGTACCGGTGTATGGCGCACGCAACACCTTCCGGTATCCGCCCTATATGCGCCTCGACCTCGGCATTGTATACAAATGGAAAACCCGGCGCAGCGAGCAGGACCTGACCATCAGCGTCTACAACGCCACCGACCGCCGCAATCCTTATTTTATCTTCCTGGAACCCGAACTCGAAACCGTCAATCAAAACGGCGTGGAAATAGAAATACCCACGGCTATCAAAGCCAAACAGGTGTCGCTGTTCCCGATTCTGCCCTCCGTTACCTGGAATTTCAAATTCTAAGCACCCACTCAAGCGTATTTTTTATGTCACTCAAACATATCTTTTTGTTTGCCGCACTGGCCACGCTGGCGGCCTGCAACCTCGAAAAAGAAGTCGATATCGAACTGCCCGATTACGATGGGCAGCCCGTGGTCGAATGTTACCTGGAGCCGGGCAAGCCGTTTCGCCTGCTCTTGTCCAACAGTTACAGTTTCTTCGACCCCTTCGGGCTGGATTCCACGTTTTTGCAGAAAACCCTGCTCGACGGCGCGCTGGTAACCATCGCCTACAACGGCCAGGTGGACACCCTGCCCAACCAATTGTCGTTTGAACTCAATCCCCTGAAAATTTTCAACTACACCGGCAAAAACCTCGTGCCGGCCACCCCCGGACTGCAATATGAACTGAACATCACCCTGGCCAACGGCAAAACCGTGCAGGCCCAAACGACCATGTTGCCCTTGGTGCCCATCGACAGCATCAAGACCGAGTGGATCATCGACAGCGGCGACTCGCTGGCCCGTATCCTGACCTACATCACCGACGATACCACGCAGGAGAATTTTTACCGGCGGATGCTCAACTATAGTTCGCTCGACAGCCTGCCCGAGCAGGATTTTCTCGCCAGCGACCGCATTTCCACCACCAATCTCCTTGCCTTTGGCACCGGCTACGACCTGATGCCCGGCGACACCGTCTACAATGCCATTTTTCATATTCAAAAGGACTACTACGACTACATCGAAAGCGTCCAACTGGCCGTCTTTGGCAACCAAAACCCCTTTGCCCAGCCCTCGCCGATCAAAAGCAATGTGCGGGGCACCGCCAATCCCCTGGGTATTTTTACCTGTTTGGTGTACGACAGGCGGATGACGATTTTGGAATGACCCTGCGAAACTGCGCGCCTGCGGCGAAAAAGAAAAGGGCTGCCCACAGTGGGCAGCCCTTTTTTAAATAGATCGTATGTCGGTGGCTTATGGTACAGCCGGTGTCTCAGGTTGAGCAGCAATGGCATTGGCTTCCGTTTGGGTTGCTCCGGGGTTCGGCTGCGTGATTTTTTGATACATCAGGTAGCCTAAGGCCAGGTGAACCACCACGATTAAAAGAACGGAAAGAGGGTATTGCGTGCGTTTTGCGGGGGGGAGTGTAGTTTGCATAGGACAATCAGTTTTGGTAACAATTGGGTTTGTGCCAAAAACCGGGCCACTTGTGCCAAATACCACATTTTGGGTAAAAAAAAATTCTTAACAGGTGAAAACAAGTCAGCCGCTGCGACTTACAGGTCGAGCAAGCCTTCCGGCAGCGCTACCCGCACCGTTTGGGCGGCCTTGTCGATGGCCCGGATAAATTGCGGGTTCAGCGGCACCAGCGCTTCGCGGCCTTTGTATTGCAGCACGGCCATTTCCTGTTGGGGCATTTCCAGAATTTCTTCAATCCGGCCGATATCGCCCAGGTCTTCGTCTACCAGCAGGTACCCCACCAGTCCGGCGTATTCCAGGGTGGGTTCTTCGGCCTCCAGCGCGTCCGGTACCTCGTGGGCTGGCAGGAACAGGCCCCTCGACTGCATCAATTGCGCGGCTTCGCGGTTGTTGACATCTTCAAACTTGACGATAAATTCGGCTTTGCCCCGGATTGATTCGATAAAAAAAGGCTGTTTGGTGCCTTTGATGTCCAGGAAAATACGGTCCTGGTCCACAAAAAGGTCTTCGTAGGGCTCTTCGATGAAGATTTTGAGTTCGCCGGCCACGCCGTGTGTTTTTTGGCTGTAGCCGATTTGTTTGTACTCCATATGTTTGTTTTTTACCAAAAGGTGGTTCAGTTGTGGCGAATCAGCACCTGTTTCAGGATAAATCCTTTTTCCGCTTTTTGGACCCAGGGCTTGCTCAGGCAGTCGCTGGGCACGGGATTGTCGTTGCAATACTGCGAGTCGAGGATCCATTGTTCCTGGTACACCGGGCCGATGTGTTTGGCGTATTTGACCCGGCTCAGGCGGCGCTCGATGGCATTGGTTTCGTCGACTTCCGTGACGATCAGCAGTGAATCGAAGGCAAAGGCGCCGATTTGCCCCGGCACATCGAGCGAATCGACCTCGTAGTGCCAGTTGACGAAGGGTTGCAGGCGTTCGCCGGCAATTTGGATTTCGCGGTAGGGGTCGATCCAGAGGTTGCCGTTCCAGTCGCTGCGGCGGTCGAACGGGAACACCAGTTTGAGGAACCGCAGGTTGTCGTCGGTGCGGAAGGCTTGTGTGGCCGTTCGCCCGGCAAACGCGACCCGGCGCAACTGCCAGGCGCTCGTATCACTCCGGCGCTCGTGGCGTTCGATGCTGAACACCAACTGGCCCTGCTGGTCGCGCAGGCTGTCGGTCACCGTTTCGCGTACCCAGCTGCGGCTCGAATCGATTCGCGTGCCACCTGCAAGATCGAAATCGTAGACTACACTGTCGACCGTGTATTCGAGGTATTTGCCAATTTCCAGCGGAAAATACGGGTATTGAGCGGCGGCATCGAGGGGCACGTACGGAACCTGCGGCTGTTTGGTGCAGGCCCCAAACAGGATCGCTATCAAAACCGGAAAACCAAACGGACGCGTTGCCACTACCCGGGAAGTTGTTTTGTTAAAAATAAAAAAAAGCAGCCCAACCGGGCTGCTTGAAAAAAGGGGAGCGGGATACGAGACTCGAACTCGCGACTTCCAGCTTGGGAAGCTAGCGCTCTACCAACTGAGCTAATCCCGCAACTTGTGCGACAAAAGTACGCCCGGGAAAGGATTCGCAAAAAATTATTTCAGGGTAAACCCGGTATTTTGAAATGGTTAACAAGACGGCGGCACAACTGGCACAGGTTTTGACTTTGAAAAAACAACTTAATCTTGCTTAATCATCCTAATCTCATGAGTAGTCGACCCATGCATCAATTTCAAGGCCAGCCACTGAGTGATCTCGGTCTGGAGTTGCTGCCCAACGCACCCAATCCTTTTATTGAAATGACCTTGTTGTGGTTCAACCTGCCCACGCATACCGATGTCACCCTGCGGGTGTTCGACGGTCTGGGACAGGAAATTTGCACCAAATCAGGTTCTTTCGAAAAAGGAGAAAATCACATTATCCTGCGCCGCTCCGATCTGATCGAGCCCGGCATGTATTCCTACCAACTGGAAAGCGAATTTGGCGTGGCCAGCCGCAAATTGATGATGTACTAAAGTTCAAGCACTGGGATTTGGACTTGGAAAAGCCGCCGGAGGATCTGCTCCGACGGCTTTTTTTGTGCCCGCCAGCGCTGGTGCCGGCGCGCGTTTGCTCGCCCAAAAGGGGGATTCACACAATAAATCAGCGGCTTTATACAATGCCCCGTGCTACCCGCTACGGGCTGCGTACTTTTTCGGCAACACCGTAAATGTAAGCTATGAAAACATGGGTCCTTTGGATTTGGGCCTGGCTGCTCGCGGGCCTGGTTTCAGCCCAAACGCCGACCAACTGGCGCGTGGAAGGCTGGGTGCGCAATGCCACCGGCGAGCCGCTGCCCGGCGCCCGAATCCTGAACGCCAACGATTCGCTGCTGGCCCTCAGCGATACGCGCGGCTTTTACCAGATTCAGTGGCGGGCCGGCTCCGGCCCCTTAACGGCTACCTATTTGGGCTATGCCCCCCAAACCCTAGCCCTGTCGATGGCAGATGCGGATGGCTCCTTGCTCCGGCTCGATTTCAGGCTGAACAGCCAAAGCACCCCTTTGCCCGAAGTGCACATCGGCGCCCGGCGCGTGGAGGTGCTGGCGGTGGAAAATTTTCAGACCGACATCCTGGGCTTTGATGTGGTGGGCGAAAACCTGCTGACCCTCGAGCGGCATCGCAAAAAATACCTGGTACGGCTCAGCGACCCGGCCCGGCATGTGCTGGCCGAATTGGAGCTGCTGGGGCAACCCAAGGTCTTGCACCGCAGTTGCACGGGCGTTTTTCACGTGGCCGACCTGGATTTTGCGCAGGAACTGATCCTGCTCGACAGTAACCGCCTCGATACCTTCCCGCGCTATGCCCGCTCCGATTTTGAACAACTCGTGGAACCCTGTGTGCTGGCACAGGCGGATCATTATTTTTTCCGCGAGCGCGGTCCGTTCTCCCAAATCGTCCGTTACGGCTTTTTTGACCCCGCCCGGCATTGGCATCCCCTGATCAACATCCTCAACAAAGCCGGCGAGCGCGAAGCCTGGCAGGCCTACCAAGGCATGCTGAGCGGCGCCGCCCTGGTACGTGAGCCGGAGCTGCCGCCCAACTGGCTCGGCCAACCCATCGATAAGGATTTTGACAACGAAAAAGACAGGTATTGGGGCGATTACAGCCTCGAGCATTTGATCAAAATGGCCAATACCAACGGCGAATTGGCCCACCTGGGCTGGATCGAAGCCCTGCGCCTCGACTCCATCTATGCGCCCCTGCTGGCCTGGAACAATAAGGTAGCGGTGTTTGACCACCCGCACGACGAGGTGCTCTTGTTCCGCACCGGCGAGCTGAAACCCCTGCGCCGGCAGCCCATCCAATACCACCGGGCGCCGGGCTGGCAAAAACAGGTGCTGGCTGATATCGTGCGGGGCGATTGGTACACCTTGTTCAGCACTCGCCAATGCTATGTGTTGCGCCAATTGGACCCGCAGCAATTCACACCACTGGCCGATTTTAGACTGCCGGAAGCCGGCCTATTTCCGGAACAATTAAAAGTGCACGACGGCTATGCCTATTTTTTGGCGCGGCCCGATCTAAATGTACCGAACGCGCAATTGTACAAGGTAAATATTCGCCAAAACCGAGCGCCCTGACAGTGCGCTCCAAATTTAATTCTGATATGCCCATTGAAAAACCCGCTCTGCCTCATATTTTTTGGAAAAAATATTTTTCCGGTTTTTGAAAACGAATTCCGCGTCGTACTTTTGCCCCCGATTTGAACAGAGCCTTCCCCGACGTGGATATGATATCTATTCGTAAGTTTTGTATTTTATTGGTTTTCAGCGCCTTGTCCTTGACGGGTTTGGCCCAGCACGGGCATGAAAACCACCCGCAGGAACAAGCCGGCGAAGCCGCTCATCCGGGCGGGCAAACACAGGATCACCCGGCTGCCGCTGCCACCGCCGAACATCCGGAAGGCGAGCACAGTCCTTGTGGACATTCTTTGTCGGCCGAGCACGAATTTAATGCCGGCGAAAACGCCATTCACCACATCGCGGACGCAAATGCGATTCACTTGCTGGGCAACGCTTATTTCCACCTGCCCTGCATTTTGTACGCCCCCAGCCAGGGTTGGACGTTTACGAAGACCTCGGCCTTCGACGCGCACCACCACGGCAACGGCACCAAGAGCCACGAGGGCTATGTGTTGGTGCATGCCAACATCATGCGCCTGCAAAATCCGGCCCTGCACAGCGGCGAACTGCCAGTGGAAGATTATATGGAGGCCGAAGAGGAAGGCGCAGACGGCAAACCCAGAACCGTTTTTTATGCCCTGATCAACGGTCAGTGTGAGCCACTCGACGCCAAAAGCACGCTCGACGGCGGCATCATGGGCGGCGGCATCACGAGTTTTTACGATTTCTCCATCACCCGCAACGTATTCACCATGTTGCTGACGGTGATCTTGTTGTTTCTGGTGTTCCGCGCCGCAGCCAAAGCCTCGGTGGCGCGCGAGGGACAGGCGCCCAAAGGCTTGCAAAACTTTATCGAACCCTTTGTCACGTTTATCCGCGACGAGGTGGCCAAACCCAATATCGGTCCGAAGTACGAAAAATACATGCCCTTCCTGTTGTCGGTATTTTTCTTCATCCTCGGCCTGAACCTGATCGGTCAGATCCCCTTTTTCCCGGGTAGCGCCAACGTGACGGGCAACTTGTCCATCACCCTGACGCTGGCCGTCCTGACCTTCCTGATCACCAACCTCACCGCCAACCGCCACTACTGGGCTCACACCTTGTGGATGCCGGGTGTGCCGGCAGTGCTCAAAATTATCATCATCACGCCGATTGAAGTATTGGGGTTGATTCTAAAACCCTTCACGCTGATGTTGCGTCTGTTTGCCAACATCACGGCCGGCCACATGGTGATCCTGAGTTTTGTGAGCCTGATCTTCATTTTCGGCGACGCCGGCCAGAGCCTGAACGGCTCGATTGCCGGTATTGCGGCTTCTGTTCCGCTGACGCTGTTCATGATGACCCTGGAGTTGCTGGTGGCGTTTTTGCAGGCCTTTATTTTTACGATGTTGTCGGCTGTTTATTTCGGCGCAGCCGTGGAAGAGCCACACCACCATTGATTTTTGCCTCCCCGGGGACCAAGCATAACCTGATTATTCATCATTCAATATATATACAATGTCTTACGCAGCAATTGGTGCCGGTCTTGCCGTAATCGGAGCAGGTATCGGTATCGGTCAAATCGGCGGTAAGGCGATGGAAGCCATCGCCCGCCAACCCGAAGCAGTAGGTGATATCCGCGCCGGTATGATTCTGACGGCCGCTCTCGTAGAGGGCGCCGCTCTGGTCGCCATGGTATTTGCCTTCTTCGTGCAAGCAAAAGGTTAAGAAAGACTGTCCCGGGCCGGCGCGAAGCGGTTGGCGACGCAACGGCCCGGAACCTTTTCTACCCAATGCAACCCTCGTATCACATACCTTCAACTTCGTAAATCGATCGCATATGTTGTTCCTCGGAGACTTTTCCGTCATCAAACCCGAACCGGGATTGATTTTTTGGACGACCACTATTTTCCTGCTGTTCTGGTTCCTGATGAGCCGCTTCGCGTTCAAGCCGATTACCGAATCGCTGAAAAAACGCGAAATGGATATTCAGGGCGCCCTCGACCAGGCTAAAAAAGCCCGGGAGGAAATGTCGAACCTGCAAGCCGAAAATGAAAAACTGCTGGCCCAGGCCCGTGAAGAACGCGCACAGATCCTGAAAGAAGCCAAAGAGGCCAAAGACGAGATCATTGCCGAGGCCAAAGAACGCGCCCACGCCGAGTACAAACGCAAAGTGGAAAGCGCCCTGCAGGATATCGAAAACCAAAAGATGGCAGCCCTGGTGGATTTGAAAAACAAAGCCGGCCAGATGGCGATCGACATTGCCGAAAAAATCCTGCACAAAGAATTGGCCAACAAGCCCGAACAAGAGGCTTTTGCCAAGTCCTTGGCCGACAACATTAAATTGAATTGATGCCCCCGCCGGCAGCGCCGGACGAGTTCATCTCAAAAATATATTGATAATGTCCGTTATCAGAATCGCCACCCGCTACGCCAAGTCGCTGATTGAACTGGCCGTCAGCCAGGGTAAATTGGAACAGGTGTTTGCCGATATCAATTCGCTCAAGGCCGCGACGCAAAATCGCGATTTGCAGATGCTGCTGAAAAGCCCGATCGTACACGGCGACAAAAAAATGGCCGTACTCAACGCCTTGTTTCAAAGCCATATGGACACGCTCACGATGAGCTACCTCCAGTTGCTGGTCAACAAAGGCCGCGAAATGTACCTGCCGGAAATCGCCCTGGAGTTTGTCAACCAGTACAAAGTACTGAAACACATTACCTCCGTCACCGTGATCTCGGCTACGCCCCTCAGCGACGAGGTGCTCAACAGCCTGCGCGGCAAACTGTTGGGCAGCGGCGTTACCAGCGAAAACCTCGAAATCCAGATAAAAATCGACCCCAGCCTTATCGGCGGTTTCGTGCTGGAATTCGACAACAAACGCTACGACGCCAGTGTGGCCAGCAAATTGGTCGAACTCAAGTCGGACTTCAATAAAAACCAGTACATCAGAGAATTTTAATGCCACGCACCAGAGCGGCAACGCTCCGGGCCCGGTATCCAAATATATTCAGTACCCCCCAACAACCGTTGCACCACACACAATCACTCAATTTATTCAATAAGACATGGCAGACGTCAGACCGGAAGAAATCTCGGCAATATTGAAACAGCAATTGTCCGGCTTTGGCGCCGATACCAACCTGGAAGAAGTAGGTACGGTGCTGCAGGTCGGCGATGGTATCGCCCGTGTGTACGGCCTGAACCGCGCACAATCCGGCGAACTCGTTGAATTTGAAAACGGCACGCGCGCTATCGTGCTTAACCTCGAAGAAGACAACGTGGGTGTGGTACTCATGGGCTCTTCGGAGGGCATTCGCGAAGGCGCAGTGGTCAAACGCACCGGTACCATCGCCGCTATCGAAGTCGGCGAGGAGTTTGTCGGTCGCGTCGTAAACCCGCTGGGTCAGCCCATCGACGGCAAAGGCCCCATCGGCGGCAAAAAATATGAGATGGCCCTCGAGCGCAAAGCGCCGGGTGTAATCTACCGCCAGCCGGTAAACGAACCGCTGCAAACCGGTATCAAGGCTATCGACGCCATGATTCCGATCGGCCGCGGCCAACGCGAATTGATCATCGGCGACCGCCAAACGGGTAAATCCGCCATCGCGATCGATACGATCATCAACCAAAAAGAATTTTACGAGCGCGGCGAACCGGTGTTCTGCATCTATGTTGCCTGCGGCCAAAAGGCTTCCACGGTAGCCCAGGTAGCCCGCACGCTCGAAGAATACGGCGCCATGGCCTACACGGTTATCGTGGCTGCCTCCGCTTCCGACCCCGCTCCCTTGCAGTTCTACGCGCCCTTCGCCGGCGCCGCTATCGGCGAATTTTACCGCGACACGGGCCGCCCGGCGCTCATCATTTACGATGACCTGTCCAAACAAGCCGTCGCCTACCGCGAAGTATCGCTGCTGCTGCGCCGCCCGCCGGGCCGCGAAGCCTACCCAGGCGACGTGTTCTACCTGCACAGCCGCCTCCTGGAGCGCGCCGCTAAAGTCATCAACGACGACAAAGTGGCCCGCGACATGAACGACCTGCCCCCGAGCCTGGTGAAAGCCGGTATGGTGAAAGGCGGTGGTTCGCTGACGGCCCTGCCGATCATCGAAACACAGGCCGGCGACGTGTCGGCATACATCCCAACCAACGTGATCTCGATCACCGACGGCCAGATCTTCCTGGAATCCAACCTCTTCAACTCCGGTGTGCGCCCCGCTATCAACGTGGGTATCTCGGTAAGCCGCGTAGGTGGCAACGCCCAGATCAAATCCATGAAAAAGGTGTCCGGTACGCTCAAACTCGACCAGGCGCAATACCGCGAACTCGAGGCCTTCTCCAAATTCGGTTCCGACCTGGATGCCGCCACTCAGGCTGTACTCGCCAAAGGCGCCCGCAACGTGGAAGTGCTCAAGCAGCCGCAATACAGCCCCGTTTCCGTAGAAAAACAGGTGGCCATCATTTACCTCGGTACCAACAACCTGCTGCGCGATGTGCCGCTCGATAAAGTACGCGAGTTCGAAGAACTCTTCCTGATGAAAATGGAACAGCAAGTGCCTGAAATCCTGGAAGAATTCCGCAAAGGCAAACTCGAAGACGCCAGCCTGGCTAAAATGAAAGAATTGGCAGCCGGCCTGACGGGACAATACAAAAAGTAATTTTTTTAATGTGGCCAATTGGATTAATGTGGCCAATAAGGCCAATGTGATGAATGTTTAAAATTTTTAAATTTCATCACATTGGCCACATTTCATCACATTGGCCACATTTCATCACATTGGCCACATTAATCCAATTGACCACATTAATCCAATTGGCCACATTCAACAATTGGCCACATTCAACAATTGGCCACATTCACTAATTGACCACATTCTTTAGCATATGGCAGGTGGGTTCAAAGAAGTTCGCGAACGGATTAAGTCGGTTATGTCGACGCAACAGATCACCAAGGCTATGAAAATGGTCTCGGCGGCGAAGTTGCGCAAAGCGCAAAATGCCATCGTGCAGATGCGACCGTACGCCGAGCGGCTCAACCGGATGTTGTCCAACATCCTCTCGAACCTCGACGGCGATGCCTCGACGTCCTTCGGCAAAGCTCGCGAAGTGAAAAAAGCGCTGATCGTAGTGGTGACCTCCAACCGGGGACTCTGCGGCGCCTTTAACACCAATATCAACAAAGAAGCCGCGATCCTCCTCACCGAGAAATACGCTGAACAGCGCCGCAACGGCAATGTGACGATGTTGTTTATCGGCAAAAAAGGGTACGACTATTTCCGCCGCCGCTACCGCGATGTGCAACTGAACACCGACCATATTCACCTGTTTGACAACCTCGAATACGAGCAGTCCAGCCCGGTGGCCCGTTTGCTGATGGATGAATTCGTCAGTGGCAAATATGACTCGATCGACATTGTGTACGGCCGCTTCAAAAACGCCGCTACCCAATTCCCCACCGTGGAGCAGTGGTTGCCAGTGCCCAAAATGAAAGCCGCGCCTGGCGCCGCTTCCAAATTGCGCGCCGATTACATTTTCGAGCCGGATCAACAACAACTCCTCGAAACCCTGGTGCCGAGCATTCTCCAACTCCAGTTCCACAAAACCTTGCTCGATACCCAGGCCAGCGAACACGGCGCCCGGATGACGGCTATGGACAAGGCCACTGAAAACGCCGACGAACTGCTGAAAGCACTGAAAATCGGCTACAACCGCGCCCGTCAGGAAGCCATCACCACCGAATTGGGTGAAATCGTGGGCGGCGCCGCAGCCCTTGAAGGCAACTAAAACAGATCCGCACTGAGCGGCTACATACACAAAACAGTCCGGTACACTTCACGTGTGCCGGACTGTTTTGTTTTTAACGCTGCGCCGCCAGGCGCTATAGCCGGATCAGTTTGCCGCTACTGCTCAACAAACCGGCGCGCAGCCGGTAGGCAAAAATGCCCGGCGTTTGACCCAACACTTCGGCCGGCAGTAGCAATTGCTGGAAACCCGCCGGCAACGGCTCCTCAGCCACATACACCTGCCGCCCGTTCGAATCGTACACCTCTACAAAAACGGTAGTAGGCTCGGCCAGGGCCAATGGAATCCGTACATCCTGGCCAGCCGAAGGATTGGGCAGGGCGGGGAAAATTTCCGTTTGGGCAATGGGCCCGGCCGCTGCAAAGCGCAATTCCAGGTGTTGAATGGCGCCGCCCGCCAGGTACCCTTCCGCTGGCAGGCGTTCTGGCCGCAAAGCCAACGCCTGGCTCAACTGAACCGCCTGTAAGGATTTGATTTTTAAATAAAAAACAGGCTCGGCGCCGGGCGCGAGGGGATGAGTCAGGTCGTCCCAACTCAGGGTCAGCACACCGGGTTCGGGTTGTGCGTAAAATTGATCAAAACCGCCGGCTGCCGTTGGCATCAGGCGCCGGGGCTCCAGGCCTTCCACTTCCAGCAGTGCCGGATCAAACGCCAGGGCAAATTGCAAGCCCTGCAGCGCCGTACCGGCATCGATCCGAACCGGCACCAGGGCCTGCGCCCCGGGTTTCAAGACCTGGTCTTCCAGCCACATCGGCAGCATACTCCGGTCGTCTGCCGTCGCCGACTGCAGGTTGGGGATGGCGTTGCCATTCACGTCGCCCACTTTGATGCCAATAAAATCGTGTACCGGCGTGCTTCCGGCTGGCAAATTGGCCTGCGCCGCCGACTCCGGAATCACATCCTGGAACGGATTGGCCGGGTTCTGGAAGGTATAGGCGGCATCGATGAATCGCCAGGAGGTGTTGGCGGGCAGTTGCGGGTATATGCCCAGGATCAGTTTGCGCAATTCGACGATGTCGAAGGTGGTCACTGTCCTGGAATCGTTGGCATCGGCAGCCAGCAGTTTGTAAGGGGTATTCAGAGGCTCAAGGCCCAGCACGTGTTTGTTGATCAACAACAAATCCAGCGTCGAGACGCCGTTGAGCGGGTCGTTGTCGCGAATGGGGGTGATCGTGTACGAGTCGCCAACCGCCAGGTTGAATTCATAGTACCCCTGGTCGTCGGTCAGCGCAAACAAGTTGAACGCAGGGACGCCCGGTTGTGTGCCTTCCAGCGACACCGCCACGTCAGACACGCCGGCGTTGGCCGGCGTTTTGATATGGCCTTTGACCAATACCTCAGACGGCACACAGAAATTATTGGGGTCTTCTACCCCAAAATTATACTCGCATTCCGTTTCTCCGCCACAACCGTCGGTGACGATCCATTTGATCCGGTGGCTGCCCAGCGGCAATTGTAAGGGCAAAAACGCTCCCGGCGCATTTTGCGTGTGCCAGGCTACCCGGGCCAGTTTCCGGCGGCCGATGGCCAGCGTTTCCAGCCCGAATTGGTATTTGTCGGAGGCCGATACGGCCCGGGTGTCGAACAGGCGCGGGTCGCCGCCGTTGAAATCCTGGGTCAGGGCATTGTTGAAGGTAATACTGCCCGGCGCCGGAAAATTGTCGCTGGTTACCACACTTTCCTGGATGCCGTCGCCATTCAGGTCCAGAAACAGTTGGTAGTTCACCTGTACGTCGGGGCCATAGCAGGCATCCGTCGCCAGGATGCTCAGGTCGACCGCCGCTTCGCAAAGGTCCAGGTCGGTAGTGCCCGGTGTGGTCGAATAATTGGCGTTCCACAACAGGATGTCGTTGGTGCTTTGGTCGTTGTAGGTCAGTGGCGCGTCCGGGCAATTTTCAATCACCGGCGCTTCGGTATCGATGATTTTGATAATTTGCGTGTAGTGGTACCCATTCACATCAGGCGCCCAAAACAGGCTGAAGTCGGTTGGTGTGGCATCGTTGGGCGCCAGGTTGCTCAGGGTCGGCGCCCAAGGTGCAGCAGTGCCGGAGGCCGACACGGTAGGGCCGGCCAAATTGTCGGGGTGGTTGGGTACGTTGTTGGGGGCCGGGTTGGGTACGGTGGTGATTTGCAAATTCGGGTCGAAGGTGCAGCCATTGACGACCGTCCAGGTTCGTTTGATCCAGAAGCAGGCATCGTTCACGGCCAGTACTTTTTCATCGGAAAAGGTCACCGACATATTTTCACAAGTAACGTCAAACAATTCCGGCTCGCCGTAGAGTTCGGTCGTATCGCAGAGCGTCACAACCTGGTCGTCCGGAAACCGCACAAAATAATGCTGCTGGTTGCTTACCGTCACGCGTTGGGTACATTGCCCGCTCTGTCCGCTGGCCGTATCGAATACCCGGAACGTGCGCGTGATGGTACCCCGCGTACAAACCGAATCAAAAAACGTATAACTCGGCAGCAAGGCCACCGAATCGACTTTGCAGGAGGTCTGAATATCGCCGTAACTGGTCAGCGACGGGTCGAAGGATTCGCAGTCCACTGTGATGTTGGCTGGGGCCGTGCATTTGGGCGGGTTGATGTCCAAAATTTCAACCGGCACGGTACATTCGCTGTATTGGCCGGCGGCCAGGGTGTCGGGTGCAGGCCCATTGGGCAGCGCCACGTCGTACACCCGCAGCACTACTGCCACCGTATCGCCGGCATCCAGGCAGCAGAAGTACAACTGATCTTCCCATTGTGTACCTGCGGCGTCGCATATGCCGGCGTTGGTTCGCCGAATTTTGAAAAACACATCGTTGCAATCGTCCGAAGAACCGTTGTCCGGAAACAGCGCCGAAAGTTCTCCCTGGCCGTCCTCATCCAAAAACACCTTCAGCAAGGTATCGCAAACCGCTTGTGGCGGCGTACCGTCCCAAATTCGAATAGTGACCGCACAGGTACCGGTATTGCCGCAGGCATCGGTAGCGACGTACAAAATCTGGTGCTCGCCTGCCGGGAAATTGTCAATTTCACCAAAAACCGCCAAGGTGTCGGCCAGGCCCGGGACGTTGCCGGCAAAATCCTCCAGGGAAGCCGTCAGGCTGTCCTGGTTGTTGTCGACGGTCCAATAGGCCACGGCGCCGGACAAGTTCGAGCAGCCATCAGTAACCAGCAGATCGGTCAAATCAAGCGTGCCCCTGCAGTCAAATGTGCTCATGCTGACCACCGTATCCAGCGGACAGGTCCACACCGGCGCCTGTTGGTCCAGCACATCAATGAGCTGTACTCCCGTCACCGGCACACGCATCGTATCGGGCACACAACTGTCCCACACGCGCCACTGACGGTAAATTCGGTAACTGCCGCCGCAAAGCGCCGCGCTTGAGTCGGTATGTTCCAGGGAAATTTCGCACAAGGGCGCGTCCAGCAGGCTATACCGGCGGCCGTCGATTTCCACAAAAGGCCCACCGGTATAGGAAGGGAGTGTATCGGCGCTGTCGCAGGACAGCGTGACATCCGGCGGAAATTGCACGGCATCGAGTTCGCGGACCCGGTTGATCGTTTGCACACAGGTGGAAACGTTGTTGGCGGCATCGATGGCCGTCCAGAACCGCCGGATATAGCCGCTGACCTGCCCCGAGGAGTCGCAAGGCACATCGGTCGCCACATCCACGTAGTAAATAGTCGGGTTGCCCGGACAGTTTTCGTTCACGGTGGGCATGCCCGCCGAAATCAGCAGGCTGTCTCTCAAAAAAATGGGCGTCAGGTGCTCGGTGGGCAGCGCACAAGGCACCTGCACATTTGCGCAAGCCAGTTGTGGCGGCAGGCTGTCGACCACGGTGATCATCCCAAAACACTTGGCGTTGTTGCCGGGATTGGTGACCCGCACCTGATACGAGCGGTTGTGATCCGTGGCGTTGAGCACCGGTGGCAGCCAGGGCCCGTTGCCAAACGGCGTTTTTTTATCAATTTCCACCACATAGGTGCTCAAACTGTCGAGGCACACCACAGGCGGCATCAGGACATCAATGGGCGCCAGGATAACCATGCAATCGTTGTCCAGCAACACCGTAAACTGTGTTTTGCAAGCCATACCGGCCGTGGCGGGTATCACCAGCACCGAAAAACTACAGGAGGCTGTGTTGCCAGCCGAGTCGGCCACTTCATACACCGTGAGGGTGTTGCCCAGCGGGAAAGACGCGCCGGAGGCCAGGCCCGAGACCAGTTCCGGCGTCAGGGCCTGGAGGCTGTCGAAGGCCGTGACCACATACTGGTAGGCCGTGTCGCATTGGCCCGAAGCCAGGCTCAGGGTATCGCCCGGCGGGCAATGGATCTGAGGCGGCAAAGTGTCGTTCAGCATGCCCGTTTGGCATTCCAGGATGGTACTCGTTGGGGTGAAGGCGGCGGTGAACCCCGAAAGGGGCGGGATGGCTTTTGCGCCGGCAGCGGTGCTGAACAGCAGAAAAAGCGTAAAAAATCGGCTCATAGGAATAATGCAATTTAACACAGAACCAACTTCCAAAATTGAGCCAAATATTTTAATGTGATCAATTATTTTAATGTGGCCACATTGGCCACATTTATCCAATTGGCCACATTCAATAAATATTCATTTTCCGGATGGCGTGGTGGGTGTCGGTGCTCAGTTGGTAATACAAGATGCCAGTGCCGGCAAACCAGTCGCCCGGGCGCAGGGCGAGCCGGTGCAGGCCGGCTTCGTAGTGGGCGCTTTGGCGGAAGAGTTCCCGGCCACTGGCGTCCATCACCCGCAGCGTGGCGGTTTTTGCCTCCGGCAAATAAAATTCGATGCTGGTGCTGTGCTGGAACGGGTTGGGCTGGTTGGGGAACAATTCGAAGGGGCGCGCAGGCGCCTGCTGGCCGTCAAAGCGGAGGGCCAGGGCTTGCGGTTCCAGGGCGGGGCTATAGGCTTCGGCGCGGGTGGGTTGGTCCCAAAAGCGGAGTTGCTCGCTCAGTCGGCCTGGTGTGGTGGCTCTAAAACGCAGGGTAAAACGCGGGATACCCTCGCCAAACCAACTCGACGTGAGCACATGCTCGGCCGGGAAGGCGGCAAAATGCTCGCTTCGGAGTCCCGGCCCGGGCGTCAGGTCGAGCAATTCAAGGTCCGGAAAGGCCAGCGTAAACTGGTAGCCCGGCAGCGCCGTGCTGGCCTGCAAGGCCACGTTGAATTCCTCGCCCGCCTGGTATTCCCGGTCGGCCAGATCAAACCAGGCCGTGCTGCCACCGCGCGTATCCGTGCTCGGGCCAGTCACGCTGGGCACGGCAGAGCCGTTCACGTCGCCGATTTTCACGGCGGTGAAATCCAGTTCCGGCGGATCGAGTGGCGAGGGATTGGCGCCCGAGTGAATTTCCGGAAACACCGCCTGGAAGGGGTCGGTCGGATTGGGAAACACAAAATCCTTGGTCACAAAGCGCCAGGAGGTATTGTTCGGGAAGGACGAATTGAGGCCCAGGATGAGTTTGCGCAGTTCCACGATGTCAAAAGTGGTCACCGAGCGGGAATTGTTGGCGTCGGCGGCGATCAGTTTGTAGGGCGAGTTCAGGGGCTCCAGGCCCAGGATGTGTTTGTTGATCAACAACATATCGAGGGTCGATACGCCGTTGATGTCGTCGCCGTCGCGGCCGGGCGTCACCTGGTAACTATCCTTAGTGCCCGCCTGAAAATGGTAAAGGCCCTGGTCGTTGGTGTTTACCGAAAGTTGTTGTGGCGTTGGGGCGCCCACCTGATTCAAGTCTACCTGCACAGTCACGTCGGCTACGCCAGCTCCGGTTTCGGTCTGTATGTTACCGCCTAACATCACCTGGCCGCTGCACACACCGCTGCTCAGGATGTCGAAGAAATACGTACATACGCGCTCATTGCCACAACCATCTTCCACAAGCCATTTGATTTTGTGTGTGCCGGGAGGTAATTGTACGGGTACGTATGCTTCCGGGTTGGCCTGTGTGTTCCAGCGCACACAAGCGCTGAGGGTATTTCCCGAAGCAGTGGTTTGCAGGGCAAACCCGTATTTCTGATCGGCGGGTACTGGCCGCTCATCGAATTTGCGTGGCGTTCCGCCGCCATAGTTCGGCGTATTGAAGTTGTTGAACTGAACATTGTTGTAGCCAGGCAGAAAATCACTGCGCAAAACCGTTTCCTGGGTGTTGTTGCCGTCCAAGTCCAAAAACAACTCGAAGCGCACCCGCAGGTTAGCGCCTGCGCACAGATCAGTAGCCTCTATGCACAAGTCAATCGCGCCTTCACACAGGTCAGGTTCCTGCGTAACCGGGTTGATCCAATAGGTTTCATTCCAAAGCAGCGTGTCGTTCGGCGTTTCATCAGTGACGCTTGGCGCAGTGCTGGGACAGGACGTGATATCGGGCCGCGTAATGTCTATAACTTTGATGATTTGGGTATACTGGTACCCCTTGGCGTCGGGAGCCCAGAATTGGCTGAAATCGGTCACCTGTTGCGGCGGTTTGGTGGGCAATAGTTTTACCACGGTAGGCGCCCAGGGAGCAGCTGTGCCGGCTGGCGATACCACTGGGCCCACGAGGTTGGCCGGGTGACCCGTGATGACTTGCGGCGCCGGATTCGGTACCTGCACATAGGCGGCGCTGGAATCATACTGGCAGAGGTTCCGGATGGTCCAGGTGCGTTCTATTTTGTAACAGGCGTCCGGCACAACGGTGAAGAGTTTATCCGTAAAGGTGGCTTCCAGGTTTTCGCAACCCAGTTCAAAAAACTGCGGCTCGCCATACAAACCATCGGCATTGCAAACCGTCAAAATCACATCGTCCGGAAAGCGGACGTAGTAGTCCTGCAAATTGGTCACCACCACCGCCTGGCTACAAGAGCCGTTTTTCCCGGTCGAGTTGTCGAACACCTGGAAGCGGCGAATGACCGTCCCCTCCCGGCAAGCCGAATCCAACTGGCTCAGATCAGGCGCCAGAACCGCCAAAGAATCTACCTGGCAGGAGGTGCCCAAATCGTCAACGGTAGCCAGCAAGGCATCGAGCCCGGTGCAGGGCACCTCCACCATCGGCGCCAGCAGGCACTGCGGTCCCAGGGTGTCCAGTACCACCACCGAAAGGCTGCATTCCGAAAACTGCCCCTCGCCATATGTAGCCGATATCTGACCCGGCGGTAACGCGATGTCGTAGGCCCGCAACAGCAGCCCCAGGGTATCGCCGGCGTCGGCGCAGCAAAACACCAGGTTGTCGTCCCAATTCCGGCCATCCGGCTCGCAAGGCCCGATGTTCACCCGGCGAATTTTAAAATCCAGGGCACTGCAGCTGTCGCTCGACCCATTGTCGGCCAGTTCCGCCGGCAGGACATACTGCCCCTGCGCGTCGAGCAACACGGTCAAAAAACTATCGCAGCGCGCCACCGGCGCCAGGCTATCCCACACGTCTACCTCGAATTCGCAGGTTCCCGCATTGCCGCAGGCATCGGTCGCCACATAGAGCACTTTGGTGACGCCAAAGGGAAAATCTGCCACCGTGCCGAACACGCCCATCGTATCGGGGTGCAGCAGGTTGTTGCCAAAAAAATCACTCAGGATGCCCGAAGTGATCTTCTGTAGCCCCCCTTTGCCGGTCCAAAAGGCTTCGATATGGTCCAGTTCGGAGCAGTTGTCAACGATCAGCACATCCGGCAAATCAATGCTCACCGAGCAGTTTTGCGGCAATACCTGGTAAGATTCGCTGCCCGGGCATTGGAGCACCGGCAAGCCACTGTCTTTTATTTCAATATACTGTATACCGCTCACGGGGTTGCCGGGGCCGATGGGCCGGCAAGCATCCGTGATATCCCAGACCCGCCGGATGCGCCAGCCGCCGCCGCAGGTGGTTTCAATGGAATCGTCGTAAAATGGGTCAATTTCGCAAAACGGGGCGGTCAACAGGTTGTATTTCCGCGTGCTGACTTGCACATATGGCCCGCCCGTCTGGGTGGGGCTCACATTGGGATTGGCACAATCCAGCGTAATATCGGGCGGGTAAAATATCGCGTTCAGCGAACGCACGCGGTTAATGGTTTGCAGGCAGGTGCCTTTGTTGCCGGCGGCGTCGGTGCCAGTCCAGAGGCGGCGGATGTAGCCCGTCACGTTGCCCGGCGTGTCGCAAGGCAAATTGACAAACATATCGACAAATGCCAGGTCTATCGTAGCGGGCGGACAATTGTTGAGCACCGCCGGCCGGCCATGCACCAGGCCGAGGCTGTCGGCCAGAAACGAGGGCGTCAGGTGGTCCGACGGCAGGGCACAAGGCAGGTTCAGTTCAGAACAGATCAGTTGGGGCGGCAGGCTGTCGACCAGCCGGACATTGCCCCAACAGCGGTTGAGCGACACCGGATCGGTGATCCGGACCTGGTAGGTTTTGCCGAGGTCGGCAGCGCCAAACTCGGCAGGCAGCCAGGGGCCATTGCCAAAAGGCGCCGTTTTGTCCACCTCCGCCAGATAACCATTTGCGCAGCCCAAAACGCCCTCCAGTATCATAGCCGGCTGTAAGACGGCCTCGCAAGTAGCGTCCGCCTGTAGCTCCAATAAATCCATGCAAAACAGCGCCGGTCCCGGCCCAGCTATTACCTGAACCGAAAACAAACAACTGGCTGTATTGCCTGCCGCATCAACCGCCACAAACAAATTCGTAGTGACTCCAACCGGAAAGGCCGAGCCGGAAGCCAGGCCGAGGCCCTGGGCCAGCACGACGCCGGGCGCCTCGTCAGTGGCCGTGACCGAATAGGTGTATTGGGTGTCGCAAACCCCCGCCGGCAAGTTTAGGACTACAGAAGGCGGGCAATCAATAAGAGGTGGAATGGTGTCGGCCAGCATGGGGCGGGCCGCCGCAGGCAGGGCAAAGGCCCAGAGGCAAAAGAATAAAAACCGGTTCATAAGCAGTTTGGGTTATGATAAATCGTTTTTGAAGACAGGTTTCCCGAGGAACTGTAACCGGTTTTATCTCCATAAAAGGGCGCTTCAGCGCCAAAAATTGATGCATTGCCGGTCGTTTGCCCCTTCGGCCAAACGATCGGAGGGGCAAGCCTCCAATGACTACCGCAGCAAGGTCACGTCGCCCGCCAATTTTACGCGCTCCACGTCGATGTATTCCACTTCCGCAAACCACACAAATACCCCGGGGTCCAGTTTGGTGCCCCGGTACGTGCCGTCCCAGCCCAGGCTGAAATCATTGGGCGCAAAATTGGTTCGCTCAAACAAGGCCTCCCCCCAACGGTCGAAAACTCGCAGGGATTTGATCATCGTGATCTCACTGGGCCGCCCGTACAAAGTGAAAAATTGGTTCTCCACGTTGGCGGCATCGCCATACAACACGTTGGGCGCGTATACACTGTCGCGCAACACCTGCACCAGCGCCCGGTCTTCCCAAGTGCACCCGTCGGCGGTCAAAAACTGGACAGTGTAATAGGCCGTCCGGAACGGCTGCACCCACAGCGTCGGACAAGTGTCGCAAGCCGACAAGGCCGACAGCGGGTTGATCCACTGGTACGTCAGGCCGGCATCGGGCGGCAAATCAGGGTGCGGCTCAATAGACAACAACACACTGTCGCCCAGGTGAATAGCGGTATCGGGCGCCACCAGGCCCAGTTCGGCGGCCAGGGTGGGCATGTCGTAATCAAAAGTAAAGCGACAGCCCAGCGGGTCGGTGATGTGCAAGACGTGCAAACCTCCGCCCACCCGCTCAAACCAGGCGGTATCCAAAAGCGCTGCCTGATCGAGCCCGTACAAGGTGCCCGGGGGAAATCCGCTGACGCTCAAAATACCGTTGCGCTCGTCGGCACAAGGCAGGTGTTCGATCTGAAAATCAGGCATATACGGCTCCGGCTCGGCCACCGAAGTGCTGTCGGTAAGGCTGCACCCGTTGGCGTCGCTCATCGTCAGGGCATAGGCGCCCGCCGGCACCGAATCGAGTACCGCGCCACTGGCTCCGGTCGACCACAGGTAGGTATACGGCGGCACGCCGCCACTCCCCTGCGCGCTGATCTGGCCATTGGGGCTGTCAAAACAGATCGCATCCATCGGGCTGAGCGCTAGGGCTACCGGTGTCGGTTGGTCTACCGTTGCGCTCAACTCCAGGGTACAACCCTTGGCGTCGGTAACTTGCAACGAATAGGCGCCTATGGGCAAGCCTGTGACCGGCATCGTAGTTGGCTGTCCATCGATGGTATAGGTAAACGGCGCATTGCCACCCGATACGCTCAGGTTGATTTGGCCGGTACTGTCGTTAAAACAAAGGGTCGACACGGGTATTGCCGTGCCGGTCAGTGGCCCGGGCTCGGGAATATCCACCGGAATATGGTAAAAACACCCCAGGGCATCCAGTACCGTGCAGGTATAGGTGCCTGCAGCACCCGTAAGAAATGAATCCACCACCATACTGTTGGACCAACTAAATTCAAATGGCGGGTAACCACTGCCCGTTACGGCGGCCATACCGTCGGTGCCGCCAAAACAACTCACCGAATCGCTCTGGGCGCTAAAGGTGGAAAACCGCGCAATCAAGGTCGTATCAAACACCAAACTGCACCCGTTGGCATCCTTGACCAGCACGGAATACATGCCCGGCCCGAGTGGCCCCCAGTAAAAAGAGGTTGAAATCGCGGTGCCATTGGCCGTGTATGGTTTGGCGCCACCCTGCACGATCAGCCGGATGGAACCGTTGGCGGTATCCGGACAAATCTGGTCCTGCACCATCGCCGTCAGGGCCAGCGGCTCCGGCGCCGTGAGTGTGGCCGATTTAATCAGGCTACAGCCGTTGGCATCCGTGAGCGTTGCTGTATAGGTGCCGGCGCCCAGGTTGTTGAGTTGCGGGCCGCTGCTGCCCGCTACCGACCAGTTGATTTGGTAGCCGCCAACGCCGCCGCCAGCCGTGGCCTGCACAAAACCGTCGGTTTGGCCCGCACAGGAGATGCCATAGCCATGAAATACTGAAGTATCTAACACCAGCGTAAGCGCTGCCGGTTCTGTGATCGTCACGCTGGCCTCGTCGTGGCAGCCCAGGGTGTCCTGCACCTGAAGCGTATAGTTGCCGGCCGGAAGGCCGGCCAGGCTCGGACTCGTACTGCCAGCGTAGTTCCAGGCGTATTGCACCGGCACCTCGGCGCCCTGCAACACAGAACTGATGCTGCCGGTCGAATCGCCGTGACACAGAACATCCAGGGCCGTGAGGCTCAGATCGATCTGGTTGGTGGCCAACTGGATGGTATCGTACGACACGCAGCCTTGTGGCCGCGTGGTTTTGAGCACCAGGGTTTCCGAAAACCGGAACGTATTGTCAAACGGACCGGCATACAGGTAGGAAGGGTTGGCCACTGCGGCGTTGCTCAGCCAGGGCGAGGCCGGTATCCATTCGTATTGATAATTATTTTGGGGAAATGTACCCAGGGCAATGCTTTCACCCGCACAGGTGATGCGGTCGGGCCCGGCGTTGAGCAGGAGTACAAAAGGGATAAAAACCGCATCCTGCGCACAGGAGCACGTCGTGTCGGTGAGTACCACCCAAAGCCCGGAGCAGCCGCTCAAGCCGTTGAGGTTCAGGCTGTCCTGAATCATTTGGATGCTGCCGGGCAGCAAACCTTCCACGTCGGCGCCAATCACTTTGACTAAGGGATCGCTGCCGTCCAACTGACCGTTCTGGTCTGCGTCCAGCCGAATTTCCACCTGCAAGGCACTGCCGCCGACCAGGGTGGCCGACAGGTTTTGGACGCCGAAATCCAGGTGCCAAATCTCCTGGTTCACGTCCAGGGGCAGGCTGCTGCCAGCCAGTCCCGACAAGGCATAGGCCGGTTTTTCAAACGCCGTGGTCTCGTTTTTGGACACCAGAATAAAATCGACGTCGCAGTTGGTGTTTTTGCAGGCAACATTGGCGCTTTGCAACATTTGCACTTCAAAATCATAAAATGCGGCGCAACCGGTGAGGGCCGTTGTGTTTTGAATTTTTATGGAAAAAACAATGGAATCGCCAACAATCACCCCCGGCGGCACATTGAAATACAAAAATGTTTCATCGCCAAACGGCGTCTCCGTCGGGCCGGCCAACGGGCCATTCAAAATGGCTTGGTAGGACCCTGCCATATATGAAAAACCGGGCGGCAGCACAATGCGCAGCTTTTCATTGGTGCCCGTCGGGCCCAGGTTGCCGGGGTTGTAAATACTCAGGCGCATCGTGTTGGCGGCGCAAAAAGATGCCGGATCAGTCATTTGCACCTGGATTTGGTAGTCGTTGGTGCTCGTCGGTGCTCCTTTGATCAACAAGGGCGGCGCCACAAATGAAGCGGCTGTTTGCCGGTCTCCACAACTGTTGTTCCAACTGCACGAATAATGGAAGCGTTCCCCATCGATGTACGAACAATTGGTCTCCAGTTGGAAGCGGATGGCCAGGGCATTGGCCGGCGATTGCTGCACACCGGGCAAAAAATCGATGCTGAACGGCGGCTGTGTGAAATCCAGGTTCCATTCCAGGCCATTGGGGCCTGCTTGCGGATCGGGCAAGGGCAAAACCTGGCTGTTGTAAGCCACCGTACAACTGCCCGGCACCAACACCTGCCCGGCCTGCGGCAATTGCAGGTTCAGGTTCAGGTCGTACAGGTTGCCGTCGGCAATATTGATCACCGTAATTTCATAGCCGATCGGGTCGCAGAGGCCAATGGCCGTATCGGGGCTTGCCGTCACATTGATTTGCGCCAGCCCTTCTTTGGGAATAAAATACAGGGTCACGGGCTGGTTGTACACACAAGGCGAAGCGCCCACACACTGGAAGCCCGGAAACAGGGTCAGCGTGTCGGGGCTACAGGCCTGAATGTCGGCTTGGATCTCTATGGTCCGGCATTGGTCCTGGCTGAGGCTGAGTCCCTGGATGATGGAATGCAGGCTGTCGGGCAGACTGACGCTCAGGGGCTGCGGCGCCTGGGGAATCGTAATGTCGGTGGCAGCAGTCACCCGGATCGCCGGACCATTGTCTACAAAAATCAAAGGCTCCGGGATGGTAAACGAGGTACTGGGGTTGCAGTATTCGATCACCCAAGTCGGCTCGCGGCTCACCGAGAGCAGCGACAAAGCGGACAGGCTCAGTTCGTTGAAGTCCGGCCCGCCGCCCGTATACCCGGTATTGAGGTTCACGTTGATGGAGTCCAGCGTGGCCAGAAAACTATGCCCGACGATCCGGATCGGTGTTTTAGTCGTGTCGGGCGGACACAGGGTTTGGGCTTTGAATTGTAACACTGCCGGCGCGCCCGAGGTGTAATAATCGGTCACCGGAAAGTTGCCGGGCCGCACATACAGGAAAGCCTCCGTGCCGTCGGGCAAGGTGACGACAGCCGGGTCGGGCAGCGGGATGGTTTGGGTGGCGGGCACATTGGTCGCGCCGTCACCCAGGTCATACAGCCATTCCGAACTGCCGGGGCGGTACACAAAACCCTGGCTCAGCGAAATAAACAGCGAATCATACACAAACAAAGGGCGGATTTCATTGGGAAAAATATCCTCGCTCACCGCATTGACATTGCCTTGCAAAAAGGACACTTTTACCTCCAAATCATCGCACACGGCTTCCGGAAACAAGTGCTGAACGGCGTACCCGATGCCCGGGTTGATCACCCCGAATTCTGTGTTTTTCATTTCACACAACAGCGAATCGCCGTGGTACACATAGGGAAAACGCGCCCGCAGGTCTTCGACCGGTGTTACCCGGTCCAGCGGCAGCAGTTCGGAAAGCCGCGCCGTCACGGATACGGTGATTTTGTCGCCGGGCGTCAACCGGACGCCTCCGGCAAACAGGCAGCCGCCTGGCTGCGTGAGGGGCAGCAGGTTGATTTCCCAAATGTGATATCCGTTAATAAACAATTGCTGAATACTCAAGTTGTCGCAACTCAAGGCCTGGCCGGTTTCCACGTCATTCACCACGAGCGATGCCTCCAGCCATTTAAAATACGGCTCACTCAGGCCATTCCAATAGTACAATTGAACCTGCGAGGAGTCGAAAAAATCGCCGGGCGTGCCTTCATAGCTTGCCAGGGCCTGCACCAGGACTGTGTCGTACGGGATGCCCACGCTTAGGTTCAGGCCTGGGGTGGCGGCATTGACATGAGCACTTCGCTCATTGTCCACAAAGCCCAGCGAGGTCCGGTGCACCAGGATCGTATCGGCAAAAATACCGTGTTGCTGAGTCGTGTCATCGGGGCGCGGACAATCGATGGTGAACGGGTCGCCAGCCTTGCAAAGCAGGCTGACCGTTTGGTTGCAGCCGTTGCCGCAGGTCCACCAACTGTTGATCGCCAGTTGGTAGGTACGGGGTTCGTAGGGCGGGGTGCACTGGCCCGAATCGTCGATATCCGGCGGACAAAGGGTGAGCAGGGAAATGGCCAGGTCGCCGGTCGCGCCTGGCAGCAGCAGGTACAGCGTCGTATCGACCGTCCAGAAGGGTACCGCCAGGCTGTCGAAATACGGCTGAAAACCGCCGGGCACTTGCAGCACTTGCGGCAAAGAAAACGCCACGATAATGCTGTCGTCGGGACAAACACCGGGCAAGCCCAAAAAGGCCGCGTCGAATTGGTAGGTGAAATCAGCCAGAGACCCGGCATCCAGAATAAACTCGTGGTCTTCGGTGAGTTTGTTGCCGATAAAACTGATGCCCGGACTGACGTTGGTGGGCAGGGTGGATAGCAGGGTGGTCCCGCAATTGCTGGAAAACTGTACCGCCGCGCCCACGTACCAGTCGCCGATGAGGTCGTTGCACAGTTTGCAGCCGGGCTCGAAGCCCAGGGTCAGGTTCAGAATGACGGTATTGCCGGGCGCCAGGTCGTCAAACTGCCCGTCGCCGTCTTCGTCGCTGAGGCCACCCGGGCCGTCAGGGTCGGCGTTCAGCAAGTTGAGCGGCAAGCGGTGGGGCAGGTTGGGGTCGATGGGGGCCAGGTCGGTCAGGAGCGAGGAGCCGATGCTGAAATTGTTCAGCAGGTAACATTTGAATTTGGTCCAATATTCGGGCGTAATGGTCGCGCCGGACGATAGCCCAACCACCCACTCCAAGTCCAGCGCGGCGGCATTGCCGCTGTTTTCCACCTGCATTTGCAGGGGCACCGGTTCGCAAGGCCTGGGCGTCTGCAAGGCGCCGGTTTGTGTTACGCTCAGGATCGGCGCCGGGCTGTTGCCCGATGACACCGTGTATTCGTCAAAAAACGGCAGGGTACACACCTTTCCGCCCGGACAACCCCAGCCGTAGGCGATGGGGCCCGCGTTGTTGGCGCACGCAGTAATCCGGAACTCCTGCGTCACGACCACCGAATCCTGGAACAACAATTGCCCGTTCGGGCCCAGGGTAAGGCCCGACAATTGGAGCGTATCGCCGGAGAAAACGCCGCTGGTCTGGATCAATTCCAGTCCTGCCTGGCTGAAGGAATCGATGACGTACACATGCAAAGCGGCGCCGAAACCCTCATTCCGGATCGTAAAACTTCGGGTGAACACTTCCCCCACGGAGCCCACATAGTCCCAGTTTTGGCCGGGCGTCAGGGAGAGCACGGGCACCCGGAGGTTGTAGGCGCTACCCAGCAAAGGGTCTTGCGGCATGCCGCCGCTGCTGATGCGGATCGTGTCGCGCAGGTCGCCCTGGTCCTTGGCGGAGCAGTCGACCTGTACGCGCAGACTGAAACTCAGGCTGCTGTTGCCGGCCATAGCCGGCAACACAAACACCGGGCAGCGGGGATCGGCTACGTTGGCGGGCGTCAGCCCGCTCGCGCTGGTGTAGGCCAGGCCGGTCGGCAGGCAATATTGCAGGGTGCCGGCGGCTTGCGCTTGTGGAGAAGAATTGGTGATGGTGATTTGAAAAACCGTATCCTGGCAAGGAGAAAGTTCGTTCGGGTTGTTGGTCGACACCGTGAAGACGGTGGACGATAAGGCGAGCAGGCTCGAAGCCAGCAAGGGCAAACCGAGGGCGGAAAGGCCGGTCAGAGGTAATGTCATATGGCGGGATTAATGTCTTAAATCGGATTGATGGATACGGTGTACCAAGCAAATTCAGTACCAAACCGCCCATCAATGTGCCCTAGTGATGGCGGTTATCCGACTTAATGTAGGGCGAATTTTCAATTCGCCCATGTCACGCGCGGCCTTTGCGAATATTGGGCGAATTGAAAATTCGCCCAATATTACTTTTTCATGCGCTTGGACATCTTTTTGGGAAACAACCCCGACTGGCCCCTGCCCTTGGATTTGATTTCACCCTTTTTGTTCACCGGCGGGCGCAGGCTCTCGTTGGCCGGACAGCCGCTCTTTTGGCTACAGGCAGGTGTCAGCAGGGCTGTGCTGAACAGCAGCACGGAGAAAAACAGGAATACGCGGTATTTTTTCATATTTCTTAATGTAGGGCGAATTTTCAATTCGCCGGCTCCAAGAGTTGCTGAACAGTCAACCCCTATTTTATTTCAAACCATTGATTGCCAACTGGGTACAGAATCGTCGTATTGGGGTGACTATTTTTAAACTCGACCTCGCTGTGCCATTCTTTTTTCCGAAAAAGGAAACGGTCATTTTCATAGTCTATTGCCCCGATGCCGTTGCGCCACCACCAATTGCCATCCTGCCGGAAACTGAACTTGTACAACATGCCGCTCGAATCCGGCTCCACTTTCACGCCATCCGTCGGTTGCAGGACGTTGAACTGCGCGGCCTCCCACATCCGGCCCTGGTATTTCTGGCCGCGCCGGAGTTCGAGGGCCTCGTTAAAACCATTGTCCTGGCCAATGATCCGGAACATAAACACGCCCATGTAATTGTCTGGCGAAGCCAAAATCAGCACCTCGTCGCGGTCGTACCAGTGAAAATCCTGCACCAAATCATCGTACAATTGCTCGGATTTGGCCCAGTATTGATTGATCTCAAACAAAAAACAAAACGAAAGGCCAACGAGGCCGATAGCCAGCCCGCGCGACACCATTTTTGGTAAAAAAGACAACAACAACACGAGGCCCAGCCAGCCAAAACCCGTAGCAAAATAGCCGTACCGGTCGTTTTCAGAAAACAACAAATAGCAAAAAAACAGGTTGGAAACCGGCAACAAGGCGATGAAAAACCACCCGAACGACAAGCCCGCCCAACGCAGCCGGCCCGGCGCCCGGCGCAGCAAGAGGAGCCACACAACCGCCAAAACCGCCACCACACCCAGTGCCAGCCAAAAATAGTTGCCGCCATCCAGCCCGTCAAACACCTGCGTTTTGAGGCCGTGCTCCCAGTGCCGGGCAAAGCCAAATTGCTTGATCAGGTATTTGAACATGGTGGCCAGCATCACTTTCGGCTGAATATGCAGGTGCGTGGCTGCGCCGTAGTGGCCCACCCAATCGCCCAGTCTGATTTTATTGATGCCAAAATACAACACCCACAGCAGCGCCTGCGGCCAGCAAAGCCGGGCCAATGCCGGCAGTAACGACGGTTTTTTCTGAAAAAACAGCCAGCACCAAGCCAGGCTCACCAGCAGCAAGGGAATAATCAGCGACCATTCGAAGGCAAACAAGGCCAGGCCAAAAAACAACTGTAGCTGCCACCAATGCCGGCGCTGTTGGCTGTCCAGGTAGTCGATGCTGCGGTGCATGGCCAGGAGCGCAAAAAACAAGGCCAGGAGGTAGTGTAAACACACCCGCCACACCACCACTTCGGCGGCATAGGGCGAGAGCAAAAACAAGGCACTGGCGCTGAGGGCGATAAATTGTGCTTCACCGGGGGCGATGCCCAGCGGCAGCCGCAGCGCCAGCCGGTACAACAACCAGGCATTGGCGCCGTGCAAGGCCGCAAACACCAGGTACCACACCGGGCTGTTGGCCCCAAACAGCCAGTACAACAGGTAATTGCCCAGGTGCAGCACCGGTTGCAAGCCCGGATATCCGAAACTACCCGGTATGCCAGCCCAGCCGTCGCGGTTGTAGGCATATTGCCAACCCAGCCAGTCCATCACAAACCCGGCCTGACGGGTAGGCCAGTACAAGGCCAGGGCCGCCAACACGAAGGCAACCGGAATCAACCATTTCGGTAGGCGGGAGAGGGAAGTAGTAGTGTCGCTCACGGGCTTATGGTGTTGTGTTTTCCAAAACGGGTGGCCGCAGGGTGTATACCATTCCTTTTTGGCCGTTTATTTCCTGCACAAATATACCACGCCAGTTTTTACCGCAGGCATTGTGAATGCGGCAGCCGTCGAGCCAGAGC
>JADLDL010000129.1 GCA_020846655.1 Saprospiraceae bacterium
CCGAATCTTGTGTTAGGCGGTTTTCTTCCGGAATGTCGCGAGACCTGCCGTCTGCCATGGCGACAGCCGCCGAATCATACCGGATGCCGCCATACAACAAAGCGGAGCGGGGCCAGGGTTCGTCCGGGCCAAGGGCTTGCAGCGCAAGTTCGCGGGTGCTGGTCAACCGTTCCAGCCGATATTGGTGGAGGAGGTACTGCTTGCCGGGTGTCTGCAAAGCCGAGAACGAGATGTTGTGCAGGAGGCCGCTGGGGGAGTACCAGATTTTTTGCACCCCGGGCAGCGCCGCGTCGAGGGGTTGCCAGATCAGGGGAAACAAACTGCCTTTTTCACCATACAGTTTTTCCAGTTTGCCCTCCCAGGACTTGATGTCGCGGGTCTCCAAGGCTTCCCGGAGTTGCGCTTCGGAACAGAGCGGGATATACCGGGGCTGTGCCCAGCCGGGGCGCAAGACCAGCGCTGCGTAGCAGATGCTGTCGGTCCAGTCTTTGTCCTTGAAGCGAAATTGGTGGAATTCGACCGCGGCCTCATTGGGTGCGAGCCGGGCTTGAACATCGCGCCACCGGACGGCTTGCTTGGTCTGCTGAAAGCGGGTGCTTTTCCGGGCAAGTTGGGCTTCTTTGGTTTCGATCTCGCGGGCAAGACTATCGGTGTCCAGGGTTTGTTTGGCCTTGGAAAAGGAAATTTGCCTGGACAGTTCCAGTTTGTCCGCTTTCCAGGCGATATACAAAGCCGAAGCCAGGGTATCGTTCAGGGCGGCAATGCTGTTCAGCATTTGTTTTTGAGAGGAAAAAATCAAACCTTTCCAATTGAGCAGCTGGTCATAAGCCAAGCCCGACAGCAGGGAATCTTGCTGGTATTGTTTGGCAACAAAGGAGAAAAAGGTATTTGGAAACTTGAGGTTATGCTTCAAAAACCGTTCTTTTTGCTGCTCACTGAGAAATCCAAGGTTGCGGCTCAACTTCAGGTTGAAGTAGGTATACATTTCCAAATACAAGGCCTGGGCGGCGCTGGTCTGCCCCATCGCCTCTTTGAGCCATCCGGCGTCGTGCAGGGCACCCAAAAAATCAAAATTTAAAGAATCTGCTGTTTCGCGGTAGGTCTGGAGGGCCAGCGTGTACAGGGTGTCGGCCTGGGCATATTCTCCGGCTCTAAAATGAAAGGCCGCTTTGTTGCGGAGCGAGAGGATATAGTCCGGGTGTTGGGGGCCCAAAAATTGTTGCTTTTCGGCCAGTACTTCCTCGTTGCATTGCAAGGCCTTGGTTCGTTGGCCAAGTCTTTCATAATAGATACACAAGTTGCTTTTGATGGTCAATTTGGCAATCGTATCGGGCTGTTGATAAACACGCGGAAACCGCTCCAGGGCATCGAAAGCGGTCTCCATTGCTTTTTTATGCTTTTTTTGGTCGTCCTCAATAACGCCCAGCACGATCAGCGCCTGAATGTATGGATCGGAGTCTTGCGTCAGGGTCGCAGCTATGATTTGTAAGGCTTCCCGGATCGTTTTTTCGGCGCCTTCCAAATCCCCCAGTTCGTATTCAATACCGCTTGCGTAAACTAATACCTGGCCATACAGGGCGCTTTTTTTGCCTGCTGCAGAATGTTTGGCAAGGCCTTCCAGGGCCTCTGACACCAAGACCCAGGCTTTAAAATAATTGCCCTGGCTCCGTTCAATATCGGCAACATTGACGAGGGAAATGTAATACCCGATCGAGTCCGCCGCCATATTGGCCCGATCAATCTCCATCGATAGGTTAAAATATATTTCAGATTCCTCTTCCATGGCGAGCCGGCCGCAGGTTACACCTAGTTGGTTTGCGGCTTGTCCGGCATAATAAGACCGTTCGCCAAACAACTCCACCGCGTGTGCATAGGCTTGGCGTAAAATGTTCAGCGCTTCGGTATGGCGCCCGACTTTACTCAGGCAACCACCCCAAAGGATCAGCAACTCCACAGAAAAGGTATCTTTTCCCGGAGGCAAACTATCCGAAATGGTTTTGGCTTGTTGAATAAATGGATAGGCGTTTTTATGCTGCTCCAGCCAGCTATAGACCTTTGCAACGGCCAGGTAAGCCTTCGCCGTCTCTCTGTGTGCTCGGCTATGCTCTTTTCCACACAACCGGCAGGCCTCCCGGGCATAGGAAAGGCTTACCTCGAAATCTGCCTCCGCCAATTTTATTTCCGACAGAATCCTTGCTTTCTCGCATCCTCCTTGTGCCCTCAACTCCAGGGCCCCGCACAGCAAAAGGGTAAACAGGCAGCAAAAACGAAAAAAGTCGTTCATAAGCGTTGGATGGGTTAGTGGCTTAGAAAATACAGTGTCACCAGGATTTTGGAAACAGCACCACCCCATACCGCAGCTGTTTGGCATAATCGAAGTACGACATTTTGATAAATCCGCCTTTGCCCCACTGGGTTCCCTGGCTGTTAAACAGCGTAATTGTTTCTTCCACATCGTCGAAACCTACGACCACCAGGGCATGGCCGTCGCTACCGCCACCCGCCGGGAAGGGCTGCCAACGGTCCTGATCTTTGCCCACGCCGTAAAAATTGGGTGTAATTTTCAAACCTGCCAGCACGGGGTGATCCGCACTCAGCGCATGCAGGGTCCAGTGCAACATACTATCGCTGGATGCCGGAAGCGGAAATCGCTGCAAGGAATCAATCCTGAAATGCATCGCCTCTTTCAGTTGGCGGGCATTGGGCTGCCTGGAGCAGTCAAGGCTGTCATACGGAAAACTCTTCCGCAGGCAAGCGCCTTTGGTTTGTACCAGTTGAAGCGCCACGTCGATAAAAGAACCCGATGTGCAAGCCTTGCCAGCCTTGGTTTGGTTGTAAATAAATGCGACTGAAAACGTGTTGTCTGCGATCCAGGCGCTGTCGGTGGTATTGGTTTTTTTATTCTTCTGGGCCCACAACATTGTCATGGTATTGCACAGCGCGAAACCGAGGCAGGAATGCTGCCCGGCCTGATCACCGGCTACCGGGCAATAGGCCCTGAGGTCGGCCTGTTCCAGGGTTACACTTCGCATGTCGGCAGGATATACCGGCAAAAGCAGATAAAGAGAATCATTCCAGAGCAAACCAGGCGCCGACGTGTTTTGAGCAGTGCTGACCAAACAGAGGCTGAGAAAAACGATGGAAAGGATAAGCGATTTCATAGCATGTGCGGCATTTAAGTTAGTACCAAAAATCAACGTTTGAGCCACTTGGGCACGGACTCCGGCTCCACTTTCCGGGGAGAGTCATTGCCCGCCTGTATGCTGTAGACCTCCGGACCCACACCCAGATATAGCGTCCGATGGCCATCCTGGTCCAATTCGATCAGGCGGAATTCTGCCGATGGATCATAGAATTGGCGCGGTATGAATAGTTGCAAAACAGGATCGGCCCAATACGACAACATCGTGGCTTCGTTGGTCTGAAAAACAGTAAGTGCAAGGACTTTTCCTTCTTTGTCGTCTTCCAGTTGGCCTTGGGCCACCTTGAGGTACCGCATAGACAATTGCCGGCTAAACTGCTTGGGCGCGCTGCTGCCATCCGCCGGCCCAGTGGCAGTGGGCGGTGGCGTAGTGGTGGCGACGGGTTGGGTTGGGGCAGGAGGCAAGGGTGGTGCAGAGGAGGCGGTATCGGTGTCCGGCCGGGTATCCGGAAGCGGAGTGCCCGGCAATGGATCATTGGCCGATCCGGTTTTGTTACAACTCCAGTACCGGCCCGCTACCAGGGCGCTTAGCAGCAGGAATACCGCAATCAGCAACATGTTGCGCCACTGCGGTCCGCCAGGCTTTCGCTGCTGCATACCCTGGCGGATACCGTCGATCCGGTGTTTCAGCGCCTGATCCTCTGCATGCAGGGCCAGGCTTTCCATGACGGATCGCTGGAACTCCAATTCTTCCCGCAGGCCCGGTTCCGCCTGGAGGCGGGCCTCGAATGCCTCTTGTTGCGCTGCCGTCATCTCATGCCGCAGGTACGCATCAATCTGCATGGTATTGTCAAAAGAAGCAGGATCAGCCATATCGATGCCGGTAGTTGATGTTTTTTTGATGCATTAGTCCAGGGTATTCCATTTTTTGCGGACGCACTCTTTTAACTGTTGGACACAGCGAAGTTTGGTCTGGCGAGCCACATGTTCGTTTTTTAGCCCATATTTTTCTGCAATTTCCTGCATGGAAATGCCGGCCAGGGTGTCGGCCAGTATCTGCCGGCATTGCTCGCCCAGGCGCGCCAGGCAGGCAGCCAACAATTGTTGACGGAGGAGATGACCGGCCTCTTTTTCTGCAAGTTCCAACTCTGGCGCTTGCCCTGCGGCAAAAGTATCCTGCCATTCAACAGGGGCGGGGTGATCGCGCCACTTGTTGCGGAGAATATTGCGGGCAATAGCAAACAGATACCCGCATGCCGTTGTCGTCAGTACAAATTGCTCTTTTTTACTGTTCCGAATGAGCACCAGGAGTGCATCTTGAAACACATCGTCTGCATCTGCTTCCGTAGCACCCATTTGCACCAGTTGGCACTGAATGTTGGGATAGCATTGCTCGTACAGGCATTCTATCGCGCGCTCAAAAGCCGGCCCTTCCCTGTGCCGCAATCCGACAAAGATCGATTCGTCCGTACAAACGCTTCCCGGAGCTTTCCCAAATTGAAATAACATGGTCGCCAAAAGGTCAACAGGTGAGGAGAACTTTTCTTTTGGCGTTATCCAGCGAAGATACATGGAAGAAACAAAAAAAGTGTATTTCTTGGGCCCTGTGTAAATTTGTTGCACCAGACGGCCCACAACACTTTTTTACTAGAAGCCAACCAGCACAACGGCAGGTTTTTTGTTTTGCCGACAGGCGTACTTATGCAAGAACATATTCAACTCCTCGCCCGGCAGTTGCACGCCGAGGCCGTAAACATGCGCCGGCACCTGCACGCGCACCCCGAGTTATCGTTTCAGGAAGTCGAAACCGGTCGCTATGTGGCAGCACGCCTCCAGGAGTGGGGCATCGAACACCGGCAAGGGATGGCCGGCCACGGCGTAGTCGCCCTCATCAAAGGGAAAAACCCAAAAAAACGCTGTATTGCCCTCCGCGCCGATATGGATGCCCTGCCCATCCTCGAAGCCAATGCCGTGCCCTACCAATCGCAAAACACAGGCGTCATGCACGCTTGTGGCCACGACGTGCATACCGCCTCGCTGCTCGGCGTCGCCCATATCCTGCACCAGTTGCGCAGCCGCTTCGAGGGCACTGTCAAGTGTATTTTCCAGCCCGGCGAAGAACTCCTGCCCGGCGGCGCCAGTATCATGATCCGGGAAGGTGTGCTCCGGCGTCCGCAGCCCGCGAGTATTTTCGGCCAACACGTACACCCGCCCCTGCGCGCCGGCAAGGTGGGCTTCCGGGCTGGCGTATACATGGCTTCTGCCGACGAAATTTATGTGACCGTCAAAGGCCGCGGCGGCCACGGCGCACTGCCCCAGGATTGTATCGACCCGGTGGTCATCTCCGCCCAAATTATCGTGGCGCTCCAGCAACTCGTCAGCCGCTACTGCGACCCGACCGTGCCCTCGGTACTTACCTTCGGCAAAATCAATTCGACCGGCGGCGCTACCAACGTCATCCCCAACGAAGTCAAACTGGAAGGCACCTTCCGCACCATGAACGAAACCTGGCGCATGGACGCCCACAAACGAATGAAACGCATCGCCGAACAAATGGCCAAAAGCATGGGCGGCGCCTGCGATTTCAATATCGTCAAAGGCTACCCCGTCCTCTTCAACCACGAAGCCCTCACCGCCCGCGCCCGCCAATGGGCCGTTGAATTCCTCGGCGCCGAGCAGGTGGAGGAACTCCCCATCCGGCTCACCGCAGAAGATTTTTCCTACTATTCTCAGGAAATGCCCGCCTGCTTTTACCGCCTCGGCACCGGCAACCCCGAACGCGGTATCATCTCGCCCATCCACACCAACACCTTCGACATCGACGAAGCAGCCCTCGAAACCGGCATGGGCCTCATGGCCTGGCTGGCCGTCAAGGAACTAGCACTGTAGGGACGTGTTTCGTGGTGCGTGTTTCGAGGTGCGTGTTTCGGGCCATTACCTATCTCTTTTTTTGTACACGCGGGCCAGGTCGTGTGTTGAGGAGAAAACCAGTTCGTAGCCCTGGTCCAGTTGTTGTTTGATTTCCTGGGTGAAGGGGTGCTCGCCAAATTTTTTATCGAGGCACCAGCAGAGCACGTAGTCGACCTGCGCGCCCTTGGTTTTTTCTGGAAAATGGAGAAAATCGGCCCTTGGCGGCTGGCCCTCAAAGCCGGTGTCTTCCTTGGGTAAAAACAGGAAGGGATCGAGGCTGGGTTTCCAAAGCAGGGGGAAATTGCCGGTGTGGGCCTCGTAATTGTCCAGCAAAACAATACTGCGTTCGGCGCCTGCATACCCGGCCGCATGCACAAACAGCCAGGTGGCGCTCGATACTTCGCGGCCGTCGGCCAACTGGCCGTTGTGGTTGAAACTCAGAGGCAACACCGACACCCGGTCCGGCAAGGCCGCCGCACAACTGGCGTACTCCTGCACGGCCTCCGAGGCCCGCCAATGCGCCGGCAGCCGGATGCTCCACAACAACGCCGACATGCCCACACTAAACGCCAGCACCGCCCCTTGGACCCATTTGGGAAAATCCACGCTGGCCAACCACAACAAGAGCATCAGGTACGGCAGAATTTGCAAGCGCACCGACAAAATGCCGCCGCCGGCAAAACTGCCCGGTTGTTTGACATAAATCAGCAGTGTCGCCAAAAAAACACCCAACAACATATCCGTCCGCCGCCACGCGCGCTGCCTGATTTTGAGCCACAAGGCCAGGCCCGCCAACAGCGGAAAGACAGCAGCGATCAGGGGCGCCCAATCGCGCTCCTCGTTCATCACCGTACACAAGGCCGACAAACGAACCAGTTCACGCCAAATCTGCGCCGCCGACTCGCCCGAGGGCCGAAACGACATACCCTTGCCAACTACATATTCCGCAAACAACACCAGTACCGGCAAGGCGCTTAGCCCCAGGCCCAACAACTGCCGGCCCACACCCGCCCAATCGGGTGGCCCCCGCCGGATCTGCTGCGCCAGCACATCCGACCCGATCAGCAGGAACGAAAACAGGAACCCAATCGGGTGGCAAAAGTACAGGACCAACCAAAGCGCCGCCAGCCCGAGTTGGCGACCTACGCTCCAGTCGGCGCGGTATTTCAACCAATACCCAAAGGCCCACAGGCACAGCGCCAGGCTGCAGGAGTAGTTGTAAAAACCCATCTGAAACACATGGTGGTACGTGAACAACAGCCCCAAACTACTCAGAAACAGCCCTTTCGGGTGGATCTGCCGCAGCACAAAACGCAGGCCCAGCCCAAAGGCCAACACGTAGAAAGTTTGCAGCAGTTTTTCATTTAAAAAAGCCGGCACACCCGCCGCAAACAGCGTTTTCATAAAAAAATGGCTGAACCAATTGGGTTCAAATCGCTGGTTGGCAAACAGCCAGTTTTCATAAAATGCCTTGAGATCGGCACTGGCCGCCATATCGGCCAGCACCTTGGCGTTGTACAAATGGCAGGGCCCGTCGATGGTCAGGTAGTAGCGCACCGACCACAAGGGCAGGAGTTGAAGCGCCAGCAAGCCGTAAAACACCAGGCGCTCGGCGGCCGGAAGGGAAATTCTGCGAAACATATCTCAATGGGATTGAAAATCAAAGTATTGCACCGGGCC
>JADLDL010000130.1 GCA_020846655.1 Saprospiraceae bacterium
ACTTTTTATTTCAACTCCACAAACTTTCATATTTATTTATTTTTTTGTTACGTGAACACTGCTGACGTAGCCGCGTTTAGTCGGCTATGAGAAGCAGTGCATAGTTAGAGCCATTATTAAATTTTGCCGAACTTAACATTAAAACCAAGTTGTATTATTCGCTTGATTGTTAAATGTAAGGTAATCAAACTGAAGAATGGCAAAAATTTGCTGAGCCTTCCTTTTCGCTGCGTCATCAGTAAAATAAAATAAGTCACATTGTCATTTTTAAAATTTCTATCTTTATCTAGCAAAAGATTATCGCCCTTAAATTTGTTTTTTACTACGTCATTTATCCAATCTTTAACTTTACTATCAGAATTTAGTAATTGGGCCGATACAGAAGTTTGCATTAGTAAGTGGCTTGTCAATTGCGAGCCATCATATTTTTTAACATGGAATATATATTTTTCGGTTAAAATATCACAAAATTCTATTTTATAACTGTATTCTGTTGTTCCATAAAATATCCTGTCCCAACATTGACCAGTCAATTCTACTGATGCTTTAATATTAAAATCTCTTTCTTCATCAACGCCATTCCAGGGCGAAATAAAGTCTACATCAATTTCAAATTGCTGAATAAATGTTCGCAGACTAGATAAATAACTTTCATCTATTTCATACCACTTGCCTTTATATAATATGAAAACATCTCTGCCAAATGTAAATTCGGCAAACATACATTTGTAAACAGACCAATTCGCAATTATTTCTGAGGATTCATCTAAGATGAAAATTTGTTTGTATTTTAGAAATGTAATATCGACGACTCTACTTGCGCTAATTTCATCATACAATGATGAAATATTGATATCACCTAAAGACGCCCCTTTGGGTGTGAATCTATAACTTGATAAGTTGTCAATATTTTCATAATCAATTAAAAAAACGTCATCTGACTTATTATTTATGGCAAAACATAATTCATTATCAAGAGATTCTATAGTTTTTTTATCTTTAACCCACCTTGCTGAAGTAAGTTTTTTGAAATTTTCATCGTTTTTTGAGATTTCGTAGTCAGTCAGTGCGGATTTGCATAACTCTACAATATCTTTTAACACCTTTGGTGAAGGCGATGAAAAGAACTCTTTTCCTTTAATTAAGGTACTTGAACTATCTTGAAAAAAATAGACAGATAGTTCTGTAATGTTTTCTAAGTAGTCATCAATGTCAAAATTATTTCTTGTCGTTGGTATTGTTGAACTTCTATTATTAGTTATAGGGTTGTGAGCCAAAGTAAATGAAGACACAGACTTAGTTTGATTTTTAAGCATTTTTTGATATACTACGCCTAAACCGAAATTAGTTTCAATATTATTTCTATTGATATTTGCTACTGACGTACCAAAACAACATCCCATAATTCTTGCGCCCACTTTTATAAACAAAATTGCTCCTGAAGATGCAGTTTTTAAGTCCTCGGAACTGAAATCGCCAAATTCTTTGACAATCTCGACCCAAGATGGAGTAGACATTTCTGACTTTCTCTGAAAAAGTAAGACCTCCTCAGTCAAATCTGCTGTAAAACTTACCCTCTGCAAATTTTCACCGACAACCAATTCCGATGGTTTTAGGTCTTGATTTTCCTCATTAAAAAGGCATATTGCAATTCTTGAATTAGACATAATATTTTGTAAATACTATTTTTTCTTGGCTCTAACTTTTGCTGCGTTTTGCGAGCAGTTGGCAAGGAAGCGTTAATTCGCTGTGTTTTATTTACTCATTATCTCGCAGGCTGACAGCGGATAAGATTCACTTTTCATATCTCTAACGCACTGAATGAATGAGAATTTTGCAATGTTTGACTTTACTTTCCTCAAATTCTCAAAAATAGATTTGTTGTTTTGAAGTGTTGAAGTGAATGCCAGGACAAAATGTATTTTTTTGTTGAAAAGATTAATAAATTCAGGTTCTGTGATTGGAGAACTGACGTGATTTGTAGAGGTTCTATATCGTCCATAGACTTCTCTAATAAATTTCTTTTCGGATTTTAAGTCATTCCAAAGCCTTTGCGAGGATATGATTATCTGATTGGTCAAATCTCGAATTTTACCGTCAAATCCCTTTTTTATGTGAATTAAATAAATTTCGCTCTCGTCAATAAAGAGAATGTCGCAGAGTTCGATGTTTTGCCCCAACATCTTATCCAAAACCAAATAGTTTGGCTTGCCGAGGTATTGTAAGTTATAGTCACCCTCGTCAGTGTTTTTTGGGTTTTCCCAAATCTCTGGCAAGATATCTTTTCTAATTCTTGCATTCTGCATTAGCAAAGAGCAATCGTTGTTTATACCTTCAATGAAGTTTTCGTCAACTTTGTACCACTTTTTGTCAATACAAAAAATAGGTTTATTGAACTCATCCGATAGTTCGCAACTTATGCAATCTAAAAATGGAGATTTAATTGGTTTTTTATTTTCCTTGATACCAGTTACGATTAGCCCACCAACAAAACGCATGAAATCTACAAGCAACGGCAGATTCTGGGTTTCTGAAATGAATTGCAATGTTTTTTTATAAACATCTTCTCTATTTGTTGTTTCGACGATTGGCTCTGGTAAAATTTTTGTCGTAACGAAATAAATATCGCATTCGTAGAAGTCAAGCAATTGAGTTGGATGTCCAAAATCAAAATCAAATTCCTTGTCACCTTCTTTGTATCCGCCATCTGAATATCGAACTTTCATATCATTCCTAACGGCTTCGTATAAACTCCTCCTATAAATGTTTTCAATTTTGCCGTTGTCTTTAATCTCTGAAAACGAACCCAAGCCTTTGGGTTTTTTGGTGTTTATTATTTCAATTACTTTTTCAATGAGCAAATGAGTTTGTTCAAAAGTAATTGCGCTTCGAATTTGAAATGCAGAGCCTGCAAAGCCAGAGAGTGCAGTATTTTTATCTTCCGAAATAAAATCAAAGTATTCCTTGTGTTGGGCTTCGCTGATTTCAAACAATATTTCTTTGTAAATCCGCCCAAAACTCATAGTGTCAATAAGTTTATGCTCATTTCTGTACACTTCGGTACTCCCAGCCAAGTTTCCAGTCATACCTCTATATTTTGCAGATAAAACAAGGTCTTCCTCTACTTTCGCAATCATTGAATACAAATCCAACCCAAAATCACTATCCAAATATCTTTTAATTACTTGCATTCCACTTCCGCCGACAAGGCAAAAAATATTTTTCTCATCAAAAGCAAAAACCACAAGCGAAGGCTTTCGAGTTATTAATTCAATATCTTCCGTCAAGGTTTCTGGCAGAAAATAGTTCCATATGGAGTTTTTTTCTTTTAATGAAAAAGTGTAAAGAAAATAATTGATATTTCCTAAAACAATTGGATTCAAGTTTAAATCAACATCAACAATGTCTTCGGTTGCTTGGCGGTGGGTGTTTATTATGTAAATTATTTTTTTAGATAAGTCGCCAATTCCCCTCAACTCATACTGGGATGTGTTGATTCTATACAACTTTACTTGTTGCCGATTTTGTCGAATGAAGTCTTCATTTTCAGTTTTCGAATTCATACTTATTTATTCTCTTTATTTTTTTGGTTACAGCGAACGGTTGGATGTACGCCCGTGCCGCCGTGCGGAGGCTTTGAGCGTGGGCTTTCGGCGGCATGGACGTACATCCGTTGTTCGATGATTTTATTTTATTTGCTCAACGAGCATACTTTTTAATATTCTTTCAAATTGAGGTTCTAACATTTTTACATCAGCCTTTGTGTTTGTGGCAAAGGCACTTATTAATTGTTTCAATTTCTTCTGATATTCCTTTTTGGGCATATCGAATAGCAAGGGAATGCCAAGAAATAAAGCCGAAATGAGTAATGTTTCAAGAGGGTAGCCACCTTCCATTTTATTAAACGTGTACATTGAGAATTTGAACTTCTTATCTTTCACCAACTGGTGGTAGTCCAGCATTTTGGAGAAGGTTTCATAAAGTTCAATAGTCTTCTCTACTTCAAGTGAAATTATTCGAAAGCAAACTTCGCTTTCAAGCGAGGCAATTAACTGTTGGCTACGTGCTTCGACATCTGAATGGATGCTTTCGGCATTGAAATTGTCCGTGTATTTATTTACAAAGTCTATTTCTTGGCTTTCCCATGCATCAATTATTCTGAATATTATATTGACGCATCTTTCGGGAAGCCTCATGGTTATTGAGTTCCAGAAACCTTTGTTTATTTCTTTAATTAACTCAGTCGAACCAAATTTGTCAGTTGTCCCAGACTTCAATTTCTTTTCAACGCTGCTGACTTCACAGAATGAAATGTCCTTCGCTATATACTCCTGAATACTGCTTTTTAATTCCTCAATATCCTCCTCTTGGGCTAAATCAGATTTAGTAAGCACAATAACAACATTGTACTTGTTTTTGAGAAATTGTTTAATTATTTTTATCTCAAACTCCTCAATTCGAGAGCCACTCGCTGCAATGCAATAGAGGACTGTGTGAAACCAAGAGGATGCTGGTTTGTCAACGTCTCTTTCTTTTAACTCATTTGACAAATCAAGTAGCCATTCATCCGCCCGTCCTACTTCTAAACCCCACGAGTCGAATAGCATGGCTGGGATTCCGTTAATTTCAAATGGAATTTGGTGAAACCCTCTTGAAGTAATCGGCTTACCGATGCCCGTTTTTACGACATCTTCGTTAAATAAGTAATTGACTAATGCACTCTTTCCTACACCGGCCTTGCCGACGACTGCAATATTGTATCTTCCCTGATTCTGAT
The DNA here is from genome assembly GCA_020846655.1 of Saprospiraceae bacterium. Lineage (GTDB taxonomy): Bacteria > Bacteroidota > Bacteroidia > Chitinophagales > Saprospiraceae > M3007. The sequence goes on from JADLDL010000130.1 coordinate 4,778, forward strand.
TTTCTTGCTCTCGCCTAATTGAAATTATTTCGTTTTTGATTTTCGATTCTTTGTTATCATCAAAGTAGTTTAGAATCGAACGTTTTTTAGGAGCACCGTGAATTCTTTTCAAATAACTATCAATCTCCCGATTGATTAATGAAGAAAGGTTGTTATCATCAGGAAGGTTATTAATGTAAGTAATTAGAGCAAGATTGATTTGAGCCAATTCATTTCGTCTTTCCGACCGACCAAGAAGCCCTAAACCTTCTTCCCTGGAGAGACTTTCAAATCTGGCAGAAATGAGCAACAGGTCACGACGGTACGAGGCGTCATCGATATACTGCTTCAAGATGCGTAGAACCACATCTATTTTTGATTGGGAAACCAATTCATTCAGTCGTTCTTTCATGTGCTATTATTTATGTCGTTTTAGTTTTATGGAACTATAGTGTTATAGCACCCACGGTGCCTAAAATACCCCAACCTGCCAGACTCCCGCACCTACAGTGCCTCTAAACCCGCAATAGCCCCCAAAACAAATACACCCCCTGCCTCCGGATATCTCTATCCAAAAACAGGGGGTGTACGGATCGCATCGGGGCGGCTGGTCATGTGGCTTTGTTTTTGTGGTCAACAAAACAAACCAAATTTTCCAATACCACCTAGCTCCGCAGCAAAATATATTTTTGATTCACTGCTACTGCTACTGCTACTGCTACTGCTACTGCTACTGCTACTGCACACTGCCACTGCCACTGCACACTGCCACTGCCACTGCTATTCACTTTTCAACGATTGCACTGGATTGGCCAGCGCGGCCCGCAGGCTCTGTACCCCCACCGTCAGAAAGGCCACCAATACAGCCAATACGCCGGCGATAGCAAACACGCTCCAATGCACGTCTATGCGATAGGCAAAATCCTCCAGCCAGCGTTGCATACAAGTATAGGCTACCGGCGCAGCCAGCACGAGGGCCAGCAGCACCGGCCGCAGGAAATCGCGGGTGAGTAGCCGCACGATGCCCGCCGTGGTGGCGCCCAGCACCTTGCGGATGCCGATTTCCTTGGTCCGCTGGCCGGCCGTGAAAATGGCCAGGCCCAACAAGCCCAGGCAAGCGACAAAGATCGTGAGCGCCGCAAAAATGCCGAGGATCAGGCCGAAGTGGCGCTCGGCCTGGTACGTAGCCTGCACCCGCTCGTCGAGGAAGGAATAGGCGAAGGGCTCGTCGGTCAGTTGGCTCCAGCGGGTTTGCAGGCTGGCCAGCAGGCCGCTGATGTCTTTGGGCTGCACTTTCAGGATGGCAGGGCCCTGTTGGTTGCCGGTCACCAGCACCAGCGGCGAAATTTGTTCGTGCAGCGAGCGGAAATGGAAATCCCGCACGACCCCGATGACCTGGTAGGTTTTCCGGTCTTCGGCCGACCGGAGCTGGGCCGTCAGCGTATGCCCCAGCGCGTTAGCGCCCCAGCCAAAGGCCCGGGCGGCGGTTTCGTTGATCAGGATCGCCGCCGTATCGGTGGGGAAGTCTTTGGAGAAATTGCGGCCGGCCGCCAGTTGGATGCCCAGCGTGGGCAGGTACTGCTCGTCGACGTCGTAGCGCAGGGTTTTGACCATCTGCTGGTCCTGCTGGTCGGCGAAGAGGAAAAAGTTGTTGTTGTAGGAGGGGCCGGCGGGCAGGTAGCCCGAGGTGCTGAGTTGCTGCACGCGGGGGTCTTGCCGCACTTGCTGGCGGAAGGGCTCGGCCTGCGGCCCCAGCACCCCGGCATCGGGCAGGATCAGCACGGCTTCTTTGTCGTAGCCCAGGGGCGTCGTCCCCATGAAATGCAGTTGCTGGTACACCACCAGGGTGCAGGTGATCAGGGTCAGCGACAGAAAAAACTGGAACACCACCAGGCCGTTGCGCAGGCCCAGGCTGTTTTTGCCCGGCAAAAACCGGCTTTTCAGCACCGCACCGGGCTGGAAGGCCGACATAAAAAACGCCGGGTACGCGCCGGCCAGCACGCCCGTGCCCCAACCGAAGAGCAGCAGGGCCGGCAGCAACCAGGGCGTGGCCAGCAGGTCAAACGCAAGGGGAATGCCGGTCAGGCGCTGGAACAGGGGCAGGGCGGTTTGCAGCAGCCCGAAGGCCAGCACCAGGCTGAGGCTGGCCATGAGCGTGGATTCGAGCAGAAACTGCCGCACCAGTTCGCCCTGGCGCGAGCCGATCACCTTGCGGATGCCCACCTCGCGGGCCCGGCGGGCGGCGCCGGCGGTGGAGAGGTTGATAAAATTGATGCAGGCGATGAGCAGCATGAACGCGGCGATGGCGCCGAAAATCCACACGTAGCGGATGTCGCCGTGTGTGCCCAGGTCGTAGGCAAAATCGGAGTGCAGGTAGATGTCGGTCAGGGCTTGCAGGTGCAGGCCGATGCTGTTGCCTTTTTCCCGGAACTGCGCCAGGCTGAGGCCCATCGAGGCCTGAAACTGCGGGCCCATGTGGGTTTCCACCACCTGCGGCAGTTTGGCTTCCAGGGCCGGTAGCGAGGCACCCTCGCGCAGCAGGAGGAAGGTGAAAAATTCCGAGCGCATCCAACTGGGGTCGCGGGCCTCTTCCAGGCCGGCCATGGAGGCCAGCAGCTCGAACTGGAACTGGGAGTTGGCGGGCACATCGGCCATCACGCCGCTCACTTTGTAGGGCGTAGGGTCGTCGTCGAGGCGCACCAACTGGCCCAGCGGCTCGGCGCCGCCGAAGTAGCGGGCCGCCGTCGTTTGGCTGAGCACCACGCTGTGGGGTTCCTGCAAGGCCGTCTGGGCCTTGCCGTTGCGGAAGGGCAGGCTGAAGACCGAAAAGAAATTGGGGTCCACAAAAGCCAGGGCGCCGTCGCGGAACGCTTGTGCGCCCACCCGCACCCGGGGCGAACCGCCCACGCGCAGGCGGGTGGCGTCTTCCACTTCCGGAAAACTGGCCTTGAGCGTCTGGGCCACGGGCGGCATCACGTGCGCTTCGTTCATGCGCTCGCCCTGCACCGTGCCGCTGAAATAGACCCGCGCGATGCGGTCGGCGTGCTGGTGAAAGCGGTCGAAACTGAGTTCGTGCTGCACAAACAACAGGATCAGCCAACAGGTGGCGATGCCGATGGCTAAGCCCAGGAGGTTGATGAGCGAGACGCTTTTGTGGCGCCAGAGGTTGCGCCAGGCTATTTTCAGGTAATTCCGATACATAGTGGGTGCGGTGGATGATGATGCCTATCGTAGTTCAATTGCCATGCCAGCCTGCCAGGGGCTTGACAATCAGGCTGTTGGCCTTGGAGCGCCGCGCCCGGCTGTTCATTTTCGGACAACGCCTTGTGCGCAGGCGAACAGGAGGTAAGGCAAAATGTAAAATGTAGAATGTAAAAGGGTGTTGAACGGGAGGGCTGGACGGGTTGCGGCTGTTCACGCACGAAGCACCTGCCCCGGCAGGGCAAACGCATCAAAATCTGTCGTCAAAATGAAATGCGCAGGCGTTTTTTCAGATCCCTCACATTGCTCGGGATCTGAATCCAATGAAAATAGCAATAAAACCAGATTAAACCCTTTGATATCAGATCGATTTTGATGCGTTTACCCGGCCCCTCCCCTGCCGGACGACTCCAAGTTGCACCCCTAAAACCCGGTAATAAAGTTGTACCCTATTTTGGTGTGACAACTTGATTTTTAATTACTTAGCGAGCGGCAGCGCCGCGAAAGATTTGTAGCATTAGATACCAATAATTGGCGTGGAGGTGCAGCGCACCGAAACCTATTGCGGAGCGCTGCTCCTCCATGGCTCGTATTGCTTACTTTTACTACAAATCTTTCGGGGCGCTGCCCTTGCTGGGCGAAGTCTTCTGACTTCGCTCTCGTATAAGCCGGACTTCGTCCGGAAAAACACTTGAATGCCTACCGGATAGTAGGTGTTAAAATGAAGTACGCGGTTTTGGGCATTGGTAGTCCTCCCCCCTGCCCCCCTCCCTGTCGATTACCCACAAGTTGATCTAAAAAAATCGCAACTGACCTCGGAGAGGTCATCCTCAAAGCGAACCTATTCTTTTGATTTTCAATATCATTTAGTTGACAATCTTTTTTATCAACTTGTGGGTAATCGACAGCCCATTTGGGGGGAGGGGCCGGGGGAGGACTGAGGGCTAAAAATGCACCACAAAACATACTTTCCACCCTATAAAAAAATAGCAAGTTCAACCTGACCCCGCCGCCTCAAAAATAGTGGATGACCGCTAAAAGAAGATGCCCCAGGGGGGATGTTTCATCTCCGCCGGGGCATCTGTTTGAGCAAACGGTGCGCTGTTATTGGCCCAGGGCCACCATTTTACGGCCCCATACGCCAAACGGCGTCAGCAGTTCGGCATACAACACGCCGGTGACGCCCGTCAGCTCGAGGGTTTCTTCGTAGCGGCCGGCAGCCGGGTACTGTTTGTCGAGCCGGGCGATTTCACGCCCGTTTACATCGAGGATGCGCAACTGCGCCGCGCAGCCTTCCGGCAGGGCGAAGCCCAGCGTCGTGGTACCGGCAAAGGGATTGGGCCGGTTGCTCAGTTGAGCAGCCCAGGCGCCGGAGTTGCCGGTGCCGGTGGCCTGGGTGTATTCGAGCAATACCGGTGCGGCTTCCAGGCTTGGGGTGTAGGCCTCGTTCAGGAGCAGGGCGTCGTCCAGGTGCAGCACCTCGCTCAGCCGGCCGCCCCCTTGCAGCGCTACAAAATCCAGCCGGGTCAAGGGGGTGCCTTCGGCCAGCGACAAGCCGGTTGCCTGCGACCAGGCGACCCGGATTTCGCCCGCTGCCGCCCCATCCAGGCCAAGGTTAGCCGCCGTGAGGGGCAAGCCGGAAAGCGGCTCAAGCGCCTGGAGTTGCAGGTAATCCGGATCGAAGCGGAGGCCCATCTGGAACGCGGCCAGGGCATCCAGGGCGCCTGCATCCAGGGACACGGACAGCGTGGCGCCGGCATGCAGCTCCTGATCGGGGGTGCGCAACACCAGTGGCCGGGCACTGCCGAGGTTGGCTGGGTTGGCATAGGTGCTCACTACGTCGCCGATTTTAATCCCGATGAAATCCTTGTTCGTTTGGTTCGTGCTCACGCCCGTCAGGCTGATTTGTTCGGGGAAGCCCCAAGGCGGCACCGACAGGGTGTGCGTGCTGGGCACGAAGCGCCAGAAGACGCTGAAAATAGCGTTGGCGGCGCCGTTGTTGAGCAGGGATTGGTTGATTAGCGTGGCATCTACCGTTGAGATGCTGTTGCTGCGGTTGACGTCGGCGGCGATCAGTTTGGCCGGATCGGTGATCAGGGTGGCGTTGGCCACGTGCTGCTGGATGGCCATCGCATCGGCGCTCGTGACGCCGTTCAGGCGGTTGATGTTTTTGCTGGGTTTGATCTGGAACGAGCCCGTAGCGGTACTGCTCAGGGTGTACTCCCCATTCAGGTTGGTCGTCGTGGTACCCGTGCTGGCGCCACTGAGTTTGACGGTCGCGTTTTGAACCCCCAAAGCGCTGTTTTGCGAAGAGCGGATGGTGCCGGCAAAGGTGATCCCGCAAGGGCCGGTGCCTACGGTTATATTTTGCGCCGCGCTCTCACAGAGGTACGCATCTTTGACCCGCACCGGATACACACCGGCCGCCAGGCCGGTAAACGTTGGCGAGGCAGAATAGGACGAGCCGTTGTTGACAGAATACAGGAACGGCCCGGTGCCGCCAGTTACGTTGGAAACAACAAGTTGGCCATCCAATGCCCCGGGGCAGGACACCGGTGTCGGGGTGGCGGTAAAATGGACAGCACAACTGGAGCAGGCGGTCGATGCTTCCGGGCTGTAAAACCCTGCGCCGCAAGACTGGCACTCCGTGGAGCCGCTGGTGTTGTTGTAGGTATTGACAGCGCAGTTCAGGCAAACCGTTGAGCCTTCTGTGCTGCTGAACGTGCCAGGCTGGCAGGCGATGCAACTGGTCTGGCCCGATTGGTCCTGATAGTGCCCCGCAGCACAGTTCTGGCACTCGGTAGCCCCTTGCACATCGCTGAATTTGCCCGGCGGGCAGGCCGTGCAACTGGTCTGGCCAGACAAGCCCTGATACGTACCCGCAGCGCAATTCACGCACTCGGTGGCGCCTTGTACATTGCTGAATTGGCCCGGCGGACAGGCCGTGCAACTGGTTTGCCCAGACAAGCCCTGATACGTACCCGCAGTGCAATTCACGCACTCGGTAGCGCCTTGTACATTGCTGAATTGGCCCGGCGGGCAGGCCGTGCAACTGGTTTGCCCAGACAAGCCCTGATATGTACCCGCAGCGCAATTCACGCACTCGGTAGCCCCTTGTACATCGCTGTATTTGCCCGGCGGGCAGGCCACACAACTCGTCTGTCCGGACAAGCCCTGGTACGAGCCGGCGGCGCAGTTCAGGCATTCCGTGGCCCCTTGCACATCGCTGTATTTGCCCGGCGGGCAGGCCGTGCAACTGGTTTGCCCAGACAAGCCCTGATACGTACCCGCAGCGCAATTCACGCACTCGGTAGCCCCTTGTACATCGCTGTATTTGCCCGGCGGGCAAGCCACACAACTCGTCTGCCCGGATTGGCCCTGGTACGAGCCGGCAGCGCAGTTCAGGCATTCCGTGGCCCCTTGCACATCGCTGTATTTGCCCGGCGGGCACGAAACACAACTCGTCTGCCCGGATTGGCCCTGGTACGAACCGGCAGCGCAGTTCAGGCATTCCGCCGCGCCTTCCACATTGCTGTATTTGCCCGGCGGGCAAAGGATGGTATTGACCCCATCGGGGCAATAACTGCCGGCCGGACAAGGCTGGCAACCCACAATCACGGCTTGGCCATTGCGCACTTCGGTGGCCGGGTAGTAGCCGGGTTCGCAATTGCAACTCATCGAATTGAAATGTTCGAGCCCCGGCACCGCTAGCGGGCAAGCATCGCAGGCATTGCCCTGGCCATCGATATCGGTGTCCAGTTGGTTGTCGTTGGTCGTCGTCGGACAGTTGTCGCAGGTGTTCGGGATGGCATCGCCGTCGCTGTTGGTGTTGCCCACATTGGCCACGCCCGGGGTGATACAACTGAGTATAAAGTCGGTATTGTTGTTGTCGGTATCGTTGCCGTCGGGGGAGCGGGAGAGGCCGAGTGGTCGTGTGGCTGTGCCGTCGTCGTCGAGGCCGGTGCCGCTGCCCTCTGTGGCGCCGGCGGTAGAGCCTTCGTAACTTAGAGCATCCACGGTGATCTGGTTGTTGAGCACCAGCCGCAGCGCATCGGGCGCATCGTTTTGAATTTGATCGCTGGCGCCGGCAAAGGACAGGTCACAATTGGACACCCCCGAGCCGTTGCCACAAATGACGTAGTAATCGCCCGCCGCGAGGCTGACGTTGGGCAGGTCGACGCTCGTATACACCGCGCCGCCCGATCCGTTGACCAGTTCGAGTTTGTAGGGGTCCAGGTTGACGGCAGCGGTACTGACGTTTTTGATTTCTACAAATTCTTTCGAATCGGCGCCGTCCTGATCGTAGTCCACCTCGTTGATCACCAGGGTAGCGGGGTAGCAAACGCTGAGGTTGTTGAAATAGGCGTTGCGTTGGCCTCCGGCGCCGGCATTGGCATTGAACAGCCGTACTTGCGAAATAAGTTGGCCGCCGGCCGGATTTTTCAAACTCCCGGTAAACGTGGCTGAGGCGCCACCCAGGGGCGTAACCACCAACTGGTAGCTCGTCGCCGTTGGCAAACTGAATTGCAGGTCCAGGCCCTCATCGGTGAAGCCGATGCTGGTGGGGTGTTCGTTCGTCAGGTCATTGGTTTTGTAGTCTGGCTCTCCGTTCCGGAAATAAAATTCGAGCAGGTTTTCGCCGCTGGCGTTTTGCAGGCCCAGGCCTACCGTACCGCCCGCTTCGATCCAACCATTGTCCATTTTTAAAGAAAAAACAGTACCTGCCGGTAGTGCCGCGGCAAAAGGCCGGACTGCGTTGGCTGAATACCCGCTGTTGGCATACATGGCAAAGGCTTCGCCGCCGGTGTTGATATCGTCGTTGCCGTTGCTATCGCCATCGCCGTTGCTGGCCGAGGAGCCGATGAAAAAACCGGCTTTGGAGCCGTCCGGCGGGGTGCTGGTGCTGAGTTGCCAGGCGCCGAAGCCCGAGCCACCGTTCAGGCCATTGGTCCAGCCGCTGTTGTAGGTGCTACCATCAGCCTGGTCGGTGGCGCAGAAGGCCTGGCTCAGGGCCACCTGGGTGTTGAAGGCGAGGATGCGCGAGATGCCCTGGCAGGCAAAGGCGCCGCTCGCCGTGGTCGTGACCGGGAAGGTGGCGAAGGAGCCGTTGCGGTTAGGTGAGTTGGGGCGCTCGGGGGCAAAGGTGAATGCCGAGGCGGCGGCGGCGTATTGCACGCTGCCGATTTCGGTTTCCGTGGCTGCGCTGGCGTCGTACACAAACACACGGAAGGCTTCGCCGGGAGCCAGGCTAATACCGGGGCCCACAGGAAGCGGCCCCAGCGCTTCGATGATCATGTCGTGCGTGCCGTCCCAGCGGAAGCCCTGGCCGATGCGGCCGATACCGACCACCTGCCCGGCGGCATTTTTCACAGCCACCTCGGCGCCCACGGCAATGGGGGCGCCATTCACGATCAGGTTGGCGGCGTCGGCGGCACAAATCGCGATAAAATGCGGGCAGCCGCCGGGCGTGGCGCCCATGTTGAAATGGCTGGCAGGAGTGCCGGCGGATTTGGGGTACAAGCCCGTGACCGACCACCAGGAGTAGTCTCGTTTTTGCGCTTTGATCAGCGTACGCGTATCGCCCGGCGCGATGGTGCTTTGGAACAGGTAGCTGTCGGAGTAATCTTTCAGGTATTTGTTGGAAAACGGCGTATTGACGTACACGGCGTGTTCGCGGTCGTCGTCGTCGTTGAGGCCCAGCACCATACCATCGCTGGCGCCGCCGGTGAAGCCGTTGCGGCGCAGGGCAAACATGTTGCCGCCGTGGTTGTCGATGGTATAGCCGGCTACATTCCAGTCGCCGCCCATGTTTTGGACATGATCGGAACTGCCGGTGGCCGTTGTTTGGCGCAGCGCCATTTGCCATTGAATATCGTCGGCCAGGCCATACCAGTACCAGTCTTTCCAGAACACGACAGGCCGGCCTTCAGCGGCCAGGAGGAAGGGGTAGCCCATGTCTTCCTTGTCGGAAGTGACGGGGTCGTGGTCGTTTTCGGTGTGCAATTCGAGGCAGGAAGCGCCATAGGGGATGGGGCAGCCCGCCGAGGCGCCGATGTAGCCCTGCCGGTCGGTGTCGTGGCTTTCGAGCCAGGTGACCACGTCGAAGCCGCCCATCGTGGTGCCCCACACCAGGCCGGCGTTGCCGAGGGTATTGTACAGGTCGATGGAGCCGTCGGTGGTGTTGAGGACGGATTTCAGCGCCCCGCGCAGCGGAAAATCGAAGAGGGAGATTTTGGCGTTTTTGACGCCGCCGCTGTTTTCCGGTTTTTGTACCTCAGTCCAGTAGTTGACCAGGTTGGCGGAGCCATATTCGAAAGATTCGCCGATGGCAAAAGGCTGGTCGCCGTTTTTGGATTCGATCAGGAATTTTTTGATAAACCAGGGGTCGATGTGTTTGACGGCGTCGAGCCGCAGTTCGTCGTAGCCGATATCGTTGACCAGCCAGCGGCCCCACATGATCAGGGAGTCGCCCATGGAGCCCAGCAGCGTGGGCGCCCCATAATACCAGGCGCCGGGCGAACCGTCGGCGTTGGTGGGCGGGAAGGCGTCGTGTTCGTTGAAATGGCAGATATCTTCGAAGAAAATGCGGTTGTGGTAGTCGGGGTTCAGGTCGGGGTGTTGGATGGTGGGGTGCACATCTTCGGGGCCGCTGGGAATGCGCTGGCTCTCCGGCATAAACACGTTGTAGCCGGTGCCGAAGCCGCCGATCTGGTAGGGCGCTTGCGCGTTGGCGCCGCCGCGGTGGTTGAGCACTACATCGGCCATCACCTTCAGGCCGTTGTTGTGGAGGGCGGTGATCATGGTGCTGAGTTCGGCGCGGCTGCCGTGGCGGGTGCGGGTGGTGCCTTTGCTGAGTATATTGCCCAGGTCGAAATAATCGTAGGTGCCGTAGCCCATGTCCCACACGCCGGCAAAACTTTTGGTGGGCGGCGGGGTCCACACGGTTTGGAAGCCGGCGGCGGCGAGTTGAGGGGCGACGGTGTTGAGGGTATCCCACCAGATGCCGCCGGTCGTCGTGTTGCTGACGTCGCCGGGGTGTGTGTTCCAATAAAAACCCTGAAGGATAACATCCTGCCCGCGCAAGGCGAAGGGGGCAAGCAAAAAGACGAAAAGCGCCGGCAGCAGAGCAGCCCGCAAGGCAGTGCGATGAACCATGTGATACAACCGTGATGTTTGTTTTGAAAAACAGGATTAAAGCCGGACAAATTTAGGTTTTGAAGTCGGTATTGTTTATATTTGGTTGGTATTCTTCCGGACTAAAGTACAGCGGCGCGCACCCGATCCGGCAGTTGGGCCAGGCTTGTCCCAGGCCATTTCAGGTGCCGGTTTTAATCTGAAAATAAGTTTGCCCGGCGGGCTGCGGAGCAAACAAGCATTCTATATTTGCTGTACATCGGCTCACTTGGTTTCGTTTAATCCTACACTATAAATCTCAAACCCGTCTTGCTATGGCATCCCCCCGCCAAAGTATCCAGCTCATGTGCTTGCATGAAGGTACTGCCTGTACCGAAGAGCAAATCATTGCCGCCCTGCACCACGCCGATATTCATTGTATCGAAAAAACGGAGCCCGCCAGGCACCTCAGTTCCGTGATCACCTTCAACCAGGCGACCGACCCCGATGCCTTGCGCCAACGTATCCGGCAAGCCAAGCTCCAGCAGGGCGCCCATGTCATCGTCCTCAACCTGCAACCAGCCGCATTGGACTTGCACCAAACCTGGGATTTGCTGTGTTGCGGCGCACAGGACGTACTCAACTGGAGCTCGCTACCCGAAACCATCCGGGCCCTGCAGGCGCGGCTCGAACGCTGGCAACAGGTGGATCGCCTGCTCGAATCGAGAAAAGTGAAGGAGCACCTGATCGGCCAAAGCACCGCCTGGCGCCTGGTGTTGCAGGAAATTGTGGAGGCCGCCGCCTTCTCGCAAGCGCCCATTTTGATTTTGGGTGAAAGCGGTACGGGCAAAGAACTGGTGGCCCGCATGATCCACGAACTGGATCTCCGTCCGTACAAACAGGAACTGGTATTGCTCGACTGCTCTTCCATCGCGCCGGAATTGTCGGGCAGCGAGTTTTTTGGCCACGAAAAAGGCTCCTTTACCAGCGCCATGTCCACCCGCGACGGGGCCTTCCACCTGGCTGATAAAGGAACCTTGTTTCTCGACGAAATTGGCGAATTGCCGCTGCGCCTGCAAGCCGAACTCCTCCGGGTGATCCAGGAAGGCACCTACAAGCGGGTCGGCAGCAATACCTGGCAACGCACCAACTTCCGGCTGGTGTGCGCCACCAACCGCGATCTTTGGCAGGAAGTTGAAGAACGCCGCTTTCGGGAAGACCTGTACTACCGCCTGTCGACCTGGGTGTTTCGCCTGCCCCCCCTGCGCGAACGCCGGGAAGACATCCCCGAATTGGTGCGCTTTTTTTTGCAAAAAAACTTCTCCGGCAAACCCCTGCCGCCCATCGATCCCCTGCTCATGCACTACCTCGAAACCCGCGAATATCCGGGCAACATCCGCGAACTGGGGCAAATCGTGACCCGGATCGCCACCCGCCACGTCGGCTCCGGCCCTATCAACCTGAGTGATATCGCGGAGTCGGATCGCCACCGGGCCGGATTCGAGGAAGACCCCTGGTATAACCCCGGCTTCCTAAATACCCTGCAACTGGCCCTGAAACACGGGCTCGGACTGAAAGAAATTGTAAACGAGGTGTCCAATACCACCAAAGACCTGGCGATCCGGGACGCCGGCGGCAACCTCCAACTGGCCGCCCGGCGGCTCAATATTACGGACCGGACCTTGCAGAGTTTTCAGGCGGTCAAACGCGAGCGCCCCACCGGAAGCGGCTGAAGATTAATAGATCGACATGATGCCCACGTACACGCCGGAAGGGCCGGAGGGATTCCGCACCGGGTCAAAATACCCATCTGGGGTGAGGAGTAGCGTTTTTTCAGCCACGGAATCTCCATAGGGACCGGTATTGCCGCCCACCACCGTGATTCGGCCGGGCGCCACGGAGGTCACGATGTCGCAATGCGCCGAGCGGGACGCGTCCAGGTGCGCGTTGTCATACGTGAGCCCGCTGCTACTTCGGCTCTTACAGATCAGGTCGCCCAGCCGGGGCTTGCGTTCGGTCATTTTCCACAACCAGTACGCATGTCCCCAATCATTGCTGAGCCGTGCCTTTTTGGCGGCCGAAATGTACCGCCAATGCGCCCCCGAATACCGGAAAAATTTGCCTGCGCCGGCTTTCCGGATGACCCAGGAGATAAACGCAGCACTCCAGGGCGAGCGGCTGGCCACCTGGGTCCGGGCACTTGCGTCGCTGTAGCCAAGTCCCGATTTCCAGTAATCGAGCAGGGCGGGTTGAATGGAAGCCTGGGTTTCCTTGATGGCGCCGTTGTTCCAACGGTTGCGCTCCTGGACGGCCAGCCGAACCAGTTCGGCGGCGAAGGGAGCAAAGTTGGCCTGGTTCATCAAATCAAATTCAGACTCCAGTTCGCCACTTTCATATTCGGCGGCAAATCGACGGGGCCGGTTGGCCCGGTCCGGTTGTTTGGATCGGCTTGCGCCATTGTACATCAATTGCTCGAGCAAAGTTGCCATAAATCAAAGGTTTTAGTCATGAAGAAAAAGTCGCCCGGTACAGCCTCAGGGCAATACCTGAACAGTGTTGGCCGGGACTTGCCGCACCAGGTTTTGAACAAAAAAGGCATTTTGGTTGCGCTGGTTCAGGTTGGCTACCGGCCCCACCCAGGCCCAACGCTGGCTGGTCGCATACTGACGGGTGTAGCGTTCCCATTCCGTTGCCGAAGGACTTGGCGAACCGGGGTTGTTTTGCTTGTAATACACCAGTGTATTGGCGAAATGCGTGGCAATGCCGATGCCCGGGTTTGCAATTCGCCCAGACAAGATGTCCAGCACAAACTGCCGCAAGGCCGGCGGCACCGGGCTGCCGTTCCACGATGTGGCGGTCCAGGGCAGGTTTTGCAAATCCACATGCTTGCGGTATTGCACCTTTTTCAGGCCCGAATCTATCCGCCGCCCATCTTTGACGTAGAACAAGTTGTCCGGCGAGGTCACGATCGGAACACCTTTGTCCCGGTTGGCGGCGTACACCCGGCGGGTTGCGCCATAACTGTTCAGGAAGGGTTGAAGGGTGGTGGAATATTTTTGGAGAAAAACGGCGAAACTCTGCCAACTGCGGTCCGGCAGATGCCGGAACAAACCGAAACGGTTGAACATGGCCCATACAACAGCCGCGCTGTTGGCATCCGTGCGGCCTCCGACTTCACCCAGGATAAAGCGCAACAGCCACAGGGCATCCTCCTGCGTAAACGAATACGTGCTGGCTTGCGGCTTTCGAGCCGCCGGCACTGCCGGCACGATCAGACGGCCGAGCGGTGCAGAAGTAGTTGTGGAGGTAGTTGTGGGGGTGGTGCTTATTTCAGTAAATAATTCATCAAGCAAGGTTCTCATACCGAGGTACTTTTAAAAGGTTTAAAAAATCAGGTGTGCATCGCCTGGTTTTTGCGACCAGGGATCTTGTCGGCCGGTATCCGGAACTGCCCGGATGCCGGCGCCGGTTTGGCCTGCCGGCGGGAGTGCCCGCCGGCGCCGGTTGCGGATCAGCCGGAGGAAATTGCCAGCCAATATTTCCCTCGTAGCGGCGTCGGGCAGTTGGAGCGCAAATACCTTTTCCAGTTCGACCCCCGGATGCAACCAGGGGCCATCGGCCCCAAACAGCACTTTGGTCGCCCCAGCGCGGCGCACAGCCTGTTCCAGCAGGTCGAAGCGTCGGACGCCCGACGTATCGGTGAACACATTGGCGTGTCGTTCGAGCATGGGAATCAAGGCCAACTGTGCCCGCCAATCGTCGGCAAAACTGCCCAGGTGCGGGATGATAAAGTTGACCGTCGGATATTCCGTAGCCAACAATTCGACGGCCGACACCTCTCCCATCACATCGTACAAGACCGGCACGGCAAAGGCGCGTGCGACGTCACATACCTCGCGGGTAATGCGCCCGTCGTGCCGGTGTACTTTGATGCCACAGAACCCGTATTGTTCGACCGCCGTTTGCACCAGGTGGAAAATCCGCCCGCGGTCATGTTGGGCGTGCACAAAGGCAAAGCCGAAAAATCGCTGCGGCTGCGTCGCTACCAGCCGTGCCACTTCGGCATTCGCCCGCGCATAGTCACTGTGAAACGCCGCAAACAACACCGTTTGGCCGATACCGGCCGCCTGCGCCCATTGGAGGTAACGCTCCAGCGGAGCATCCGTGTCCCAGGGGCCCGTCAGGCCGTCGCCTTTTCCTGCGTGGCAATGGCAATCAATAATCCTGAACATAACCAAAAGATGGGTGGCCGGAGGGTTCATATTTGGTCCAATGCGCCGGTTCCAGCCCGTTTCGAGGCATCCAACGCACCCGGATCACGTTGCCGTCGACAAACAAATAACTGGCAGCACCATTAATGGAGGGGCCGGGCAGCCGGACCAAACCCAAGCCGGCCAATACCGACGTACCTGCCTGGAGCGACAACCCAGCCAGCCGGACCCGGGACACCGGGTCCTTGGCCCGCATCCCCTTGTCCGCAGTTTGCTGTTGCGCACCCGATTCGAGACCTGCTTCCTTAAAAATGACGTCGAGCAGGGACTCCGACCCTCCCCCTTTCGGGGCATCCGGGGCAAAATGCCCCGGGTGCCCCGTCGGAGACGTTTTGAAAAGACAATGTTGACACATGGCGATGGATAGGAAAAAGTGTGAAAAACGAACACTAGACGATTCCGCGCCGGATGTTGCCGGCGCCGGCTTCAAAAACGCCGCACAGGAGCCCGTTTTGGCATACCGATTTCAATCAAATCTTCCCCTCCATTGCCCGGTTGCAGGCGGCGTTGCACCAGCATATAAGGCTGAATGGCGCGCTCCTTGGGGTGCAGCCGGACGGCATCGGCCGACAAATCAACCCCCGTGACCACCCGGTAAGCATTGATGTAGCGCATCACTTCGTTGCGGAACGCTACTGCCCAATTGCCGGCATCGTCGGCGTTGAAGGCGCTTTGCGTCCAATCGCCATAGCGCACGCCGAGCAGGAGCCGTTCGCCGGCGCTGGCCAGGTCGTAGTAGTGCAGCACGCTGGTCGAATCCCAGCCCTGGAGGCTTTTCATGGTATCGAGGCGGTCCATCCAGTTTTCGGGATAGGGCACCATCGGGCGGCCGCCCAGGAACAGGCGCATTTCCGGACGGGCCAGCAGGTATTGCATGGTCAGCATCTCGTGCCGCGCGGTGTAGGTCATGTTGTAGTAGGCGTTGTGGTTGCCTTCGGCCAGCAACAGGTGTACTTCGCGCAAGGCGGTGAGCAGCGGGAAGCCATCGGCGCGACGGGTCATGTCGTCGTAATCTTTGAAAAAGATAGACGCGTAGTGCAGCAGGTTGTGGAAGGCTTCGAGGAAGTTGGACCGGTTGTCGACACCCCGCAAGCGCGCCAGGGCTTTCGGGGTAAAAACCAGGTTGTAGGCGTGTTGGCACTCGTACTCCAGCCGCATGGCGGTGGTGCGGTGTTGCTCGTCCTGGATATACCCCCACAACATATTGCTGAGTGGGCGCAGCGGGCTGGTATCGAAGCGCAACAAGGGCTCCATCTCGTTGGGGCCTTTTACATTTTGAAACCGCATGCTGACGGCCCGCATAGCCGGGGGCAGCATGGCCATTTGCATCCAATAACTCCAGAGGAGTTCGATGGCCGGAAATTCAAGTGTACGACGGGCCAAACGGTTTTCCCATTTGCTGCCGGAACTCGTCACCCGGCTGCCTTGAACTTCAGGCGGCAGGTAATCGGCAATAATTTCATCGAGCGATTCGCTGAGGCTCTGGTAATAGGGCAGGCGGTTCCCGCCGCCGAAGTACGCCCCGGCTTCGTCCACCTGTAAGGCGCGGCGCATGTAGGCATCGATCGAATATTTTACCAAGGCATATTCGTCGACGTTCACAAAAGGCAGCCGGTTTCGAAACGACCGGCGCCGGTCGCCATCGACCGCAACGACCTTGCCCGTGTCGCCGATTCCCTTCTGCACATTGGTAAAGCTCAGCACCAGATTTACAAATTCTTCTACCGAACGAAAATCTACCTGGGTGCGCAAAATAGCCTGCCACAGGCTTTCATCTTCGGTATTTTCGAGGCGCGTGGGTTCCAGCGATACCGGCCGGGGCATGTTCATGCGGTCCTGTATCTCAATACCCACCTGGCGCAAAACAAGCGGCGCCATGCCTGTCCGTTCCACCACAAATTCGATGCTGTACTCTCCTGGCAAGGGTAGCTGTGCCGTTTTCGGAAATTCCAAAATGCGTTGGGAAATAGAAGAAATGGTCAGATTAAAAGTCTGAACCAGGGCGCCGTTGGCATCCAACACCCTGGCATTCAGATCGTCGTTGGCCACCAGACTCGCAATGGGGCTACTGCCTTTTTGGTTCATGTCCAGCAACTCGCGGTCAATCTCATTCAGGTTAGCAACAATGGAAAACTCTCCGGTAACAAACGCATTGGTTGATAACTCACCCATGCGGGGATTTCTTCGCTTAGCCATAATAATGGTGTTTTAAAAAATTTTCAATGAATAAAAGTTCGGGTAGCCGGCATTGCAGGTAAAAAGCCGGCGGAGGCTCCACTTCGGTCTTCGGCCCGCATCCAGGCCCAATGTGCCAGCAGGCGACCCAGCAAACGCCCTTCCTCTGAAGCCGTGATGGCTGCGTCGGCCCGTGCCTGCCCCACTACGGCAAATACCAGGCTGGGCTGGTGGAACGGCAAACTGGCTGGCTCCTGTCGCCAACTGCGGTACAGCGCGCGCAACCGGGCGGGCTGGCGCTCCACGACAGGAAACAGGGAGAGCAGTGGTTGCCCCTGCGTATGCTGGTTGTGGTGTGTACAGACCAATTCGACAAAGCGCGGCAGGCAAGCCAGTAATTCGTCGATAATGGCCCGGGTCTCTTCCGGCAAGTCCGCCGTGGGGTATAGCCGGTGCCACAAGCGGCGCAGCGCGTCCCACTGCTCATGTGGGTACAGGCGTTTGCCAAAAGCCAGGCTCAGTTCTACCCGAATCCAGGGAAATGGGTGCGGATCGGTGCCGCGCACGCGAAACATGAAGTAGCGCGGCAGGCTCACCACATTCATCAGGCCCAGGGTAGCGCCGATGCCCAATTGGGCCATGGCCCAGAAATCGGCGATAATCTCCGAAATCCACAGGCTGAGCAGATTCCAGGCCCGTTGTTGCCCGGCCGGCAGGGCCGTGTGCTGCATCTCGTCGCGCAGGGTGGCCACCAGGTCGAGCAAAGCGGCCCCTTGGTGCCCCACCTCGTGCACCAGGGAAGAGGCGATGCCACTGCCCACCATCCGCTCGCGCGGCACCTGAATGATCGCCACCGGGTTGGTGTCGCCGCCCGGCAATCGGGTACGGGCCCGCCGGATAGCGGCGCCATGCCCACGCTCGAGAAAACACATCAGGGGCGGCGCCTCGTAGAAATGGCCCGGCAATTGCAAGGCGTCGGCGGCCAGCACATCCAGGCCGGCAATCCAAACGCCCGTGTGGTGCTCAGCGCGCTGGCTGATGACGTCCGCAAAAATGTCGAACTGATCGAGAATGGCATTGAAGCGCAGTTTCAGCGTGGCATAGCGGGCTTGCAGCTCTTCGTCGCTGGTCTGGGCGGTTTCGGGTTGGTGCAGGTACCGGAGAAATTGTTCCACCTGTTGGCGGAGCTTGCGGGTACTGAGCAGCAGGTGATCCGTTACGGCCCGGAAAGCGGCATCGGAAATACTGGCGGCCGCCACCATCGGCATGGTTAGCGAAAACGGCTTCACTTGTTCCAGCCGCGTGCGCAGCGACAAGGCTTCGGCTTCGAGAAAAATACGGGCTGAGCGGTCCATGATCGTAGTGGCCTCGGGAAAACGAATCAGGCGCCCAGGAGCACGATGGTAGACCCGCGACGCACCCAGCGGCCGCTGTTGGCACTGGCAATGGCTTCCTGGTCGGCAGTCGTACCGTCGGCGAGATAATCGTCGTCGCCATAGCCTTGGCCACCGTAGGTACTAGCCGGTGCAGATGCGACGCCAGCACTGTATCCCGTACGGCTGGGGTCTACGACGACGGGCGTCAGCAAGCCCGGAGCAAACCGGTAGGCCGCGCCGGTGATGGCCCGGCGAATGACCGATTTGGGTTGCGAGCGCCAATTGCGGTGCCGGGCAGCCCGCCGGGCAGCCGAGCCCCCGAAGCGAACAAAGGCTTTGGCCAGCTCGAACTCGCGGTCTTCAGCGCTCAGGCCTTCCAGTTCAAGCCCGAATGCCTTGCCGGCCATACCTGCCAACTTGCCGCCCACCATGGCGCCGGCCGGCCCGCCAAACATGCCCCCCACTACCCGTCCGGCCATGGGCAAAGCGGTGCGCGCGACATTTTTCAGCACGCCACCCAGGCTGCGGCCCGCCGAAGAACGGGCAAAATTGCTTACTGCACCGGTGGCTTTGCGGATGAGTTTCCCCAGAAACTGCTCCAGTTCCTGTTCGTTCTGAACCTCCAGCAACTCACTGGCCAGTTCCATTTCCAGGACTTCGTTGAACGGGTTTTCTGCCTCGTACTCCTGCTCGTATTCCTGCTCATATTCCTGCTCGCCTTCGCCAAACAAATTGCCGGACTCATAGCCCATTTCAGCTGCTTCGTTTTCAAATTCGTGTCCGAACTCCTGTTCAAACTCGTGTCCGAATTCGTTCATTTCCTGTGCTGTCTTGTACATAATTCAAATTTTTGATGGTGAGAAAAGGGTGCTGCGGCCGAGCCGCGTACTACCCCTCCTGGGCAAGCGCCGTGCCAGCGCCCAACAGCCACTTTTGGCCAAATGACCCTGCACCAAAATTTTATTTGTACAAAAGCCTGGCATTGGCGCCTCTTCCCGAGGCGGCGGCCTTTTTTTAACTAAAAAATGAGTTTTAATTTTTTTTATCCCAAACGCAGCAGGCGGCGCGCTCCGAAACCGGTTTCGGCGGGGCGTTTTTTTCCACTTTGGGCGGCGAAATGGATTTCGCTGTGGCGCCGGCAGCCGGTTTTCCTAAAAAATAAAGTAAAACGAAGCCCCCACGAGGTTTTGCAGGCGCAACTCGTTGCTTTCGGGCTGTATCCACTGGCGGAATTTGAGCAGGTTGGCCAGGCGCAAAAAGCGGCGCCACTCGCCAAGGGTGCGGGGCCAGTACTGGAGGTTGAAGCCCTTGCCCCCGCTGACACCCAGTTGGTAGTGGCCTTCGCGGTAGAGTGTGAGGTTTTCGGCAAACGGATCGTCGTCGGGCACCGGCGGCGGGGCCGTGTGGAGGAGCTGCTCGCTGTAGTCGGCGGGCCTTGGCAGCAGCAGGCTGCGTATCGGAGGCGCGTGCCGCAACCAATGGCCCCAGGCGTCAGCGGGGCGGGCAGGCGCGGGCCGGAACAAGTCGGCGGGCGACAGCGGGGGCCGGTAGAAACGCTGCGCTGCCGCGAGCACGGGCAATCCACTCAGCAGGAATAGTACAAGGAGGCGCATCGGGCAATGGATGGCCACAAAAATACGGCTTGCCGGCGGGGAACAGCGTTAAATGACGTCAAGCAGGGTGAAAATGTAGCCGGCAAAAGGCTGTAGGTGGAGCCTGCGCTTGCGCGCGCACAAATATGGCATCAAGGACCCGAAAAAACAGGGCGAAAGCCTCGGCTCCGCCCCGTCTATACCGGCTCCGATTAGGCGATTCAAACCTAACACATTTGAATAACATAGTATGTAAAAGGGGCATTTATTTTGAATGGCCAAGCCCCACCCAACAGCAAAACTGCTCCGTCCCGATGATCCGGGGCGAAGCAGTTTGTACGCGTTGGCCTTTCACCAGCAGCCTATTCTTCCGGCTTTTTACCGTCTTTTTGCCATTGCTCCAGCAATTTCACGCCCAACAAATCCACCACCGACGCACCGCTTTCGCCGCCGGCGATCAGCACATCCGGGATGATTTTTACTCCCTGGGCGCCGATCACTTCCATGATTTTCAGGCGGGCAAACTGGTCGCCGCCCATGGCTTCCACCTGGAGTTGGTACGATTCGGCGTTCGACTTACCGATAGCCAAAATCTTCGTCGCCTCGGCATCGCCCGTCGCGCGGATACGCTCGGCGTCGGCCGTGGCCATCATGCGCACCCGTGTCGATTCGGCCTCGGCCTGAATTTTGATGCCCTGGGCTTCGCCGCTGGCTTTTTTCACCGAGGCATCGGCCACGCGCTCGGCAATCTGTACGCCTTGCTGGGCTTGCACGATCTCTTTTTGCATATCGGCCAGGGCAGTTTCCTTTTCGAGGGCTTGCCGCGTTTCCTGGGCCATGCGCTGGGTTTCGTAGGTGGCCTTTTGTTCTTCGGCCAGTTTCCGGTCGGTCAGGGTTTTCATCAGGCTTTCGGGCGGCACAATATCGCCGATCAGGGTATCCACGCCGTTGACGTTGTATTCGGTGAGCACCCGGCAGATGTGCTCGCGGGCGGAATCCTGGCGTTCTTTCCGGCTGGTCAGGAAGGAAATGACGTCGGCGTTCTGGGCGGAGTTCCGGAAATAGTTGCCGATGGTGGGCTCCAGCACCTGGCTCACGAGGTTGATCATGGTGCCGAAACGGGCGATCACTTTGGGCGCCTCGGTGGCCGGCACGTGGATGATCTGCGACACGTCGAGGTTGAACGGAAAACCGTCTTTAGAGCGCACGGTGATGGTTGACAGGTGCTGGTCGAGGTTGTGCGATTCGCTGCGCGCGTTGGCCCAGTTGAGCACGAGGTTGGTGGTGGGCACAATTTCCACCTTGAGGGTGTGCGGGTTGAGCGGGTATCGGCCCGGGCCCAGGGGCTCGGCCCACACGCCTTTGTGGCCTTTGGCCACGATGTTGCCGTGCCGGAACTCTTCGCCGCTCAGGTCCTGTCCTTCCGGACCTACGTAGGAGTTGACCACGCCCACATAGCCAATCGGAACGGTGGTCATTTCCACTTCCTCGATTTGCACAAACCAGGGGTTGAAGTTGTACAGGCCGGCCAGCACGATGCTCTGCTGGAGGCCCCGGTTGCCGCCGGCGCGCAAAAACGCGTCGGCATCCTGGTAGTTTTGGTGGCCGTCCACAATTTTACCGGCAATATGCCCGGGCTCGATGGGCTCGCCGTCGAAGGTGGTGACGATGCCCACTTTTTTTTCTTCCACCTTGGTCATGTCGGTCAGCAGAACCTCGAACAAAAACGTGTTGATCCGGTAGGTACCGGCCGTCAGGTAGCCTGCTTGCCGGCCTTTTTGGCCCTTGTTGTTGAGGAAGGCGGCGGCATCCTGGAAGGAGTCGCTGGGCACCGCCGGGGCCAGCACCCGGCCATTGGCCAGTTCGGCGCCGTCTTTGGCGATCACCAGGCCGATTTTCCCGTTGGGAATGACCGTCAGGGCTTGCAGGGTGATCTGGTACTGCCAAATCCATTTGTTGAAATAAATGCCCGGCGCGAGGGTCTGCGCCTGAAAGCCGGCTTCGCCCTGCCGGGCGATGATGCGGCCGTCGGGCAACTCCCGGTGTTCGCCGAACAGGACAAATTTTTTGGTGACCAACCCGATCTTGTCTTCGGGGATAAATACGATGCCGATCAGTTGCAAAAACGCGCGGAAAAAGACCAGCATCAGGAGCAATAAAAGTCCTCCGATTCCAAGGAGGACGTACAAAAAGGTTTCCATTTCAGGAGTATTGAGTGAACAGATACGGTGCTCTTCACACCGCGGATAACAACAAATTCCCGAGGCCTGCAGCGCGGAGTGCCCCCCTGAACGACCGTCATTTGACGACGAGCCCGGCGAAAAATTACACCGACGGAAAAGAGCGGGCGCAAGTCAAAATGTAAAATGTAAGATGTAAAAGTCAAAAGGGTGTTGGCGGGAAAAGCAGGGTTTGCCGCCGCGCTGGGCTCCCTGCTCCCTTTGACTTTTACCTGTTGATTTTCCGCCAAAACAAAACTGCTCCGTCCCGATCAGTCGGGACGAAGCAGTGGTAGTGGTTTTTGACGAAAAAAGCAATATGTAAAAGTCAAAAGCGTGTTGAAAAACAAGTCAACCAACACCCTTTTGACTTTTACATCTTACATTTTACATTTTACCTTGCTCAGGGCGCTACCGCAGTCATCTTGCGCGTCAGTTTGCCAAACGGCGTCACCAACTCGTAGTACAACACGCCGGTAGTCCGAAGGTCTTTCAAGCGCAGGACTTCCTCGTGGTAGCCGGCCGAATACGTATTGTCGATCCGCCACAGCTCCCGGCCGGTAGCATCCATCACGCGCAATTGCGCATCGCAGGCTTCCGGCAAGGTGAACCCGATGCTCGTCTCCAGGCTGAAGGGGTTCGGCCGGTTTTGCAGCAATTCTGCTTTCGGCATGCCCGGATCAGATACACCGGTCGTCACCACCGGTTCGGTAAACACGAGTTCGAGATCGCCCCGGCGCTGGTCGACGCTGTAGGCTTCCGAAGCCACGGCTTTGGGCTTCAGGCCCAACACCTCGTGCAACCAAACACCACCCTGTCGGCTCGTAAACTGCAAGGCAAACACCGGTTCGCCGCCACTCAGGGTCTTGCCGTATGGGTCCAGCCACAGGTGGCGGATTTCACCGGCAGCCGCGTTGTAGAGGCCAAAGTGGGTGTTCACATTCAGGTTCAGGACCGAGGGCTGCGGCGCTACGGCCAGCAGACTCAGGTAGGCGGTGTCGAAACGAAGGGCAAACTGATACGCGCCCAGGTGCTCAAACGCCGAAGCGCTGAACAGCACTTCTATCGTTTCGCCAGCCGTCAGTTTCCGGTCCTGTACGGTCCAGATCAGGGGATCGGTGTTTTCCGGGTGCAGCAGCGGATTGCCCGAGGCATTCACATCGCCGGTTTTGATGCCGTAGAAATCCTCGCCCATGGCATCGCCGGCCACGCCCGTCAGCACGCGGGTGCTGGGGATGGGCGCCGAGAACGGATCGGCCGGCGGGGTGTAACCCAGCGAGTACGGCGTGTTCACCGGTGTCGGTACGAAGCGCCAGGGCTTGTTCAGGAACACACCCAAGGCCGACTGGCTACCCAAAATGGCCTGCCGGATAAAGGAGGCATCCAGGGTCGTGATGGCGTTGTTCATGTTCACGTCGGCCGCAATCATTTTGTACGGATCGAGGAACATGTAGGCGCCTACGATATACTGCTGCACGAGCAGGGCGTCGAGCACATTCACGCCATTCAGCGGATCGGCAGGCGGCGCGGTTTTATCCGGCGTCAGCACGAATTCGGTGCCCATGTTGGCGGTCACCAGGTATTCGCCGTCGGCCAGGGTCGGGGCGCTCAGGTCGGTGGCATCGCCGCTGAGGGCTACGGTACCGTCTTTCACGCCGCTCATGTCGCTGTCGTCGCCTTCCCAAATCAGACGGCCACTGATGTTGGCACAATCAGACACCTGCACCTGGAAGGAGCAGGATTGGGTATTGCCGTTCACGTCGGTCACCGTCCAGACGACCGTTGTCAGGCCCGGCTCGAAGGATACCCCGTCGAGCGAACCGCTGCCCGAGGATTCAGTAACGCCGCTGAGGGTAAAGGTCAGGAGTTCCACCCCGCAATTGTCGAGCAAAGGATTCGGGTCGTATTCGTCATCCACCACGGTGAACGTGCACTCGCCCGGGTCGGGTTTGACCTGTACGTGTACCGGACAACTCAGCGTCGGGCGAATCGTATCGCGCACGGAGATGGTCTGGATTTGCGTGCTGGCTACATTGCCGCAGGCATCTGTGAGGGTCCAACTGCGCGTAATGGTGCGTTCCGACTGTCCGGGCCCCGGGGTCACTTCCTCTGTAAAGGTTGCGTCCAGGTTGCTCGAACAATTGTCGGCTTCGTCTGTGACATCGCCAAAGGCCGGAATCGACACCGAACAATCGGCGTCCAGGTGCAAGGTCAGGTCCGGCGGCGCCGTAAAGGTCGGTGGCGTGTTGTCCACTACGTTGATCGTTTGGATCACCAACGCCGTATTGCCGCACACATCGCTAAGCATGTACCGGCGTTCGATTTTCAAAGTATCGCTGGCACAACCACTGCCCATGTTGTCGGTATCGCCGACATGCGTGACGGTTACGGTCGAACAATTGTCTGTCGCATTCGACAGGATGGAAATGTCCGCTGCCGGCACATCGTCCACACATTGCAACTGCAAAGCAGTCAGGGCAGGCGCCGTTGGCGCCGTGTTGTCGAGCACCTTGATGGTCTGAATGGCCAGGGTCGAGTTGCCGCAACCGTCGGTGAGCGAGTAACTGCGGGAAATGACCAGGGTATCGTTGGCACAGCCCGTACCGCCGTTGTCGGTATCGCCGACGTAAACAACCGTCACCTGCGAACAGTCGTCGGTCGCATTCGAGAAAATGGAGATATCGGGTTGCGGCACATCGGCTTCACACTGCACCTGCACCGGAGCGAGCACCGGCGCCGTTGGCGAAACATTGTCGAGCACGGTGATCTGCTGCGAAACTGTGGCCGTGTTGCCACAGGCATCGCTCAGTTGGTACGTGCGGGTGATGAGCAGCGGATCGTTGGCACAGCCTGTGCCGCCGTTGTCGGTGTCGCCCAAAAGGCTGACCGTCACCTGCGAGCAGTTGTCGGAAGCATCGGACAGGGTGGATACATTGGGCTGCGGAATGTCCGCTTCGCAAGCCACCGTGATCGGCGCCGGCGTAGAGGCCGTCGGCGCGACGTCGTCGAGCACCGTGATGGTTTGTGCCACCAGGGTACTGTTGCCGCAGCCGTCGCTCAGTTGATACCCACGGCTGATGATCAGCGGGTCATTGGCACAGCCCGTACCGCCGTTGTCGGTGTCGCCCACATGGGTAACCGTTACGGCCTGCGAGCAGTTGTCGGCAGCATCCTCGACAACATTGATATCGGGTTGCGGAATATCGGCGGCACAATCGAGGCTCAACGGCGCCGGGGCGGAAGCCGTCGGCGGCGTGGTATCGAATACCTCGATGATCTGCACCGTCGACGTCGAATTGCCGCAGGCGTCAACGGCCGTCCAGGTCCGCGTCAGCGTATAACGGCCGGCGCAGTTGCCCGGCACCGACGTTTCCGAAGGCGTCACGACCGGCTCCATGTCGCAGGCATCGGTGGCGGTTACCGTAGCGGCAACGGGCACGGCACTGCATTCAGCCGTAATATCGCCTGGCACCGTACCGAATACCGGTGGCGTAGTGTCAAATACTTCAATCACTTGTACCGTGTTCGTCGAGTTGCCGCAGGCATCCACGGCAGTCCAGCTCCGCGTCAGCGTGTACTGGCCGGCGCAATTGCCCGGCTCGATACTTTCCGAAGGCGTCACAACGGGCTGCATATCGCAGGCGTCGGTGGCGGTTACGGTAGCGACCGCCGGAACGGCATCGCATTCAGCAGTAATATTACCCGGCACCGTGCCGAATACTGGCGGCGTAGTGTCAAATACTTCAATCACTTGAACCGTGCTCGTCGAGTTGCCGCAGGCATCCATGGCCGTCCAGGTCCGCGTCAGCGTGTAGTTGCCGGCGCAATTGCCCGGCTCAATGCTTTCCGATGGCGTCACTACGGGCTGCATGTCGCAGGCATCCGTGGCCGTGACGGTTGCTGCCGTTGGAACGGCATCGCATTCGGCGGTAATGTTGCCCGGCACCGTGCCGAACACTGGCGGGGTGGTGTCAAATACTTCAATCACCTGTGCCGTCGTCGTCGAATTGCCGCAGGCATCCACGGCCGTCCAGGTCCGCGTCAGGGTATAGCGGCCGGCGCAGTTGCCCGGCACCGAGCTTTCCGAGGGCGTCACAACGGGTTGCATATCGCAGGCATCCGTGGCCGTGACGGTGGCGGCTGTCGGAACGGCATCGCATTCAACCGTGATGTCACCCGGCACCGTGCCGAACACTGGCGGCGTGTTGTCCACTACAGTAATAATTTGGGTAAATACCACGCTGGTATGGCCGCCGTCGTCGCTGACGGTCCAGGTATTGGTGTAGGTTCCGGCTTGCGGGCAAAGCATCCCAGCCTCAAAAAGGCCGGCTGTTTTCTCCGGTGTCAGCGTTTGATCGCAGTTGTCGACCGCCTCCGGCGCCAGGGCCTGGGCGTCTGCCAATGCCTGGGCATCCGAGCAGTCCACCGTGCGGTCAAGATCGCCGGCAACGGTCGTCCAGGTCGGGGCCTGGTTGTCGGTTACGAACACCTGCGTGGTGCAAGACGCCATCAGGCCACCTGGATCGGTGACGGTGATGGTGATGTCGTTGATACCCAGGTCCGAGCAGTCAAACAGGTCGGGTACTGCTGTGATCGTTAGTTCGTTCTGACAGTTGTCGGTACTGCCGGCCGCGAGCGCTTCCAAATCGCCTTGCGTAAGCGTGTAAGAGCCATTCAAACCCAATTCGACCGTTATATCATTGCAAACCACGACGGGTGTTTCCGTGTCGGTAACAATGACGGTAAACGAACAACTTGTCGAATTCATAGAGGCATCGGTGGCGATCCAAACCGTCGTCGTCGTGCCGATCGGGAACAGCGAACCGCTGGCCAGGCCGGAACTCAAAACGAGGCTGACATTCGGGCAGTTGTCCGTCGCCGCCAATGCAGTGTAATTCACCACTGCGCCACACTCGCCCTCATCGTTGATGCGGGTGATGGTACTGGGCATCGGGCAGTTCTGGATGACCGGGAATTCCGCATCCGTCACCGTCACCGTAAAGGCGCAGGTTGCCGACAGGCCGGCGTTGTCCGTCACCCGGTACGTATTGGTCGTAACGCCCACCGGATACGCCGCGCCGCTGGCCAGGCCCGCGATTTGGGTAACTACCGCGCCCGGGCAGTTGTCGTCGAAGGTCACGCCGTCGAAACTCACCACGGCGCTGCACAATTCCGGATCGGTATTGGCCGCAATGTTATCCGGACAAACGATGGTCGGCAGTTCAGCATCCGTCACCGTCACGTTGAACGAACAGAAGACTGAGTTGCCCGCACCGTCGGTGGCCGAGTAACTGTTCATCGTGGTGCCTACTGGGAACTGCTCCCCGCTCGCCAGGCCACCCGTTTGGGTGAACGTAGCGTTGGGGCAGTTGTCCGTCACCGTCACCGTGTAGGTTACAGCCGCCGAACACAGGCCCAGGTCATTGGTGGTAGTGATCG
>JADLDL010000131.1 GCA_020846655.1 Saprospiraceae bacterium
ATCAACCTGTTCCGGATCGCCCAGGAAATGCTGCACAACATCCTCCAACACGCCCAGGCCACAGAAGCGCACTTGCAACTGCTGCGCCAGGGCACGCAGATTGTCCTGTCGATCGAAGACAATGGCGTGGGCTTTCAACCAAAAACCCACACCCTGCGCACCGGCATCGGCCTGAGCAATATCCGGTACCGCGCCGAAGACGTGCTCAAAGGCCACGTCAGCATCGAATCGAGCCCGGGCAAGGGCACGTTTATCGCCGTCGAAATACCGGTGGGAGAGGAGAAGTGAACGAAAATTCAGGCTGCTTGCAGGTCTGCGGTACTGGTGTTGAGCGTGGCAGGTAGTTGGCACACTTCGCTGAGCGCCTGCAAGGACCAAAGCCGGTCTTCCTGTTGGTCGGCCATATCCAGAAAGATAAATTCTTCGATGCCAAAACGCTCCTGGTAGTCTGCGAGGGTTTCCTGAAATTCCTCCGGAGTGCCGATGATATTGGGCAAAATAAAGGTGTTCGTGGCATAGCTCGACTGTGCAAAGCGCTCCTGTGCGGCTTCTTTGCTGGGCGCGCAAACGCCGGCAAACGCCAGGTTGACCTGCGGCAGCACGCCGTGTTGTTTGAAATAGGCTTCATAAAACCGGTCCAGGCTGTCTTTGTCCGGGTCTTGCAGCGAACTTTGGTGAAACAGCGAGCGCGATACGTTGGCCTTCAGGTCGAGCGCCATACCCAGGCTGTTGTTGGAGGTGCTGAGCAACCAAACCGGCGGGGCGGGAATTTGAATCGGCGCTACGATGACGCCCTCTTCCAGGTGCTCGGCTTCCCGGTTGAAAAAATCCATCAGTTCTTCCACCTTCGCCCGGTAGTTGATGTCCCGAAAGTGTTCGGTGTTCAGGTTGGTGAGCAGTTGGATGGCTTTTTCGTTGGCCGTGACGCCGGCGCCGAGCCCCAGGTCGATCCGGTCGGGGAACACAGCACCCAGGAGTTTGAACGTACAGGCAATTCGGAACGGGGCGTGCAGGCGCAGCAGGATGCCGGCCGGACCCACGCGGATGTTTTCCGTCAGGCCCAGGATGATGGGCAACAGGGCCTCCGGGTTGTTCCAATCGATGTTGGTATAGTGCTCGCCCAGCCAGAAGCGGGAGAAACCCAGGGCGTCGGCCTCGACGGCCAGGGACAAAATGTCTTTCACGTCATGCGACGTGCCGGCGGTGAATTGCAGGATTCCCAGTTGCATAGTGCAAAAATTTACAGATTGAAAAGGGAGTGAAATGAAGCGGTATTCAAATATGGAGTATGCGGTGAATGAGCCTGTAGTCTTTCAAAATAATGGTGGCCGAAACGGGCTCCGGCGCGATAATCGGCGCGCAGGGTGTGTCGAGCACGATCCCGATTTCATAGTAGCCATTGCTGGATGTGATGGATTTGCGCTGCACTTTTCCGGACAGGGCGCCACCAAACAGGCGCTGGGCATTGGTGGTTTTCAGGATCACTTTTTGCCCCAGGTCGATCTGGTTGTACTGGGTTTCGTCCACATAGGCCACCACTTTGGGCGCCTGGCCGCTGGGCGCAATGGCGGCCACCGGCGTGCCGGCTTGGAGGGTGTCGCCGGGCGCCAGTTGCACCAGCCAGTGCAGAATACCCTCGGTGTCGGATTTCAGCATCAGGGTCTCACCGCCGGGGCCGGTTGCCTGCAAAATGGGACTGCCGATGTGCACGGCCTGTTTGTCGGGCACCAGGAGGGTTTGTACCTGCATGGCTACGGGCGCTCGCAGGGTGCTGGCTGCTTGGGCGGGCAGTAGCCGGGCATTGCTGTGGATACTTTCGGGGTAGTGGATCATCCAGGCGGCTACCAGTCCGATGACGGTGAGCATCAGCAAAATCATGCTGCCGGAGCGCTCCATCCAACTCGGCATGCGGCCCAGGACTTCCTGCACTTCCTCGGAATAAAACGACATTTCGGTATTGGCTTCCCCTTGTGTGTCGGGGGCGTGGCCGTTGTGTTGGCTCATAGCGGTGGCGGTTCAGGCGCCCAGTTCCAACTGGTTTTTGACCAGGTGGAAATAGGTGCCTCTTTTTTCGGTGAGGGTTTTGTGGTTGCCGATTTCCTGGACCATGCCGTTGTCCAGCACAATAATCTGGTCGGCGTTGCGCACCGTACTGAGCCGGTGTGCAATCACGACCACCGTGCGGCCGTGGAAAAACTGGTCCAGGTTGTCGGTGATGAGGCGTTCGGTTGTGGCGTCCAGCGAACTGGTGGCTTCGTCAAAAAACAGGTAGTCCGGGTTTTTGTAAATGGCCCGGGCGATCAGGATGCGTTGTTTTTGCCCGACCGACAGGGCCTGGCCGGCGCCGCCGATTTTGGAGTTGAATTTCAAGGGCATGTTGATGATGTAGTCGTAGATGCAGGCAATTTTGGAGGCTTCGATCACCCGCTCCATGTCGATTTTATCGTCGCTCACGGCAATGTTGGCCGCTATGGTGTCCGAAAACAAATAGCCTTCCTGCATCACCACACCACTGGCGTTGCGCCAGGCCTTGTGCGAGACCCCCGACAGGTTTAGGTTGCCCACCTGGATGCTGCCGGCGTTGGGTTCATAAAATTTCAACAACAGTTTCATCAGGGTCGTCTTTCCGCTGCCGCTGGCGCCCACGATGGCCGTGACTTTGTTGCCCGGAATTTCAATCGAAATATCTTTCAGGATTTGGGCGCCACGGCTGGTGGCTTCGTATTTGAAAGAAACATTTTGGAGGCGAAGGGTTTTGTCGGCGGGCAGGTCCTGCGCCCGTTCTTCGCCTTCGTCGCTGTCCTCGTCGGGTTTGTTGTGCATTTCATTGATCCGCTCCATGCTCAGGCGCGCATCCTGGTAGGCTTTTACAAAATTGACCAATTGAATAATCGGCACGTTGAGTTGACCGGTGATGTAGGAAATGGACAACATCATACCGAGGGTGATCTGCCCGTCGAGCACCATTTTGGCGGCCAGGAAGGTGACGAGTATGTTTTTAAGTTCGTTGATAAACGAAGAGCCGGCGGCCTGTACCTGTTCGATTTTGATGCCTTCCAGGTTGATTTTGAACATTTTCACCTGCAAGTATTCCCATTCCCAGCGCTTTTTGGTTTCGGCGTTGTTCAGTTTGATCTCCTGCACGCCGTAGATGAGTTCGAGGTTTTTGTCGTTGTTGTCGCTCATTTGGTTGAAGCGCCGGTAGTCGAACTCAGCGCGTTTTTTCAGGAAAGAAAAAATCCAAATGAAGTACAACAGGCTACCGATCAGGAAAATGGCAAAGATCAGGACATTGTAATAGGCCAGTATGGCGCCGAAAATGACGAGGTTGATGACCGAAAAAATAGCGTCGAGGGTGCCGGTAGTGAGGAAGGACTCGATGCGCTGGTGGTCGCCGATGCGCTGGAGGATGTCGCCGGTGATTTTGGTGTCGAAAAACGAAATCCGGAGCCGCAGCAGTTTGATGAAAAAGTCGGACAAGAGGCTGATGCTGATCCGGCTGCTGATATAGGCCAGGATGACGCTGCGCAGGATTTCGACGCATACCCGGCCCAAAAATACCATCAACTGGGCCATCAGAATCAGGTAAATAAAACTGATGTTGCGCTGCGCTATGCCGATGTCGACGATGCTTTGTGTCATAAAAGGCAGCATCAGTTGCAAAATGCTGCCCACAAACAAACCGATGATGAGTTGGACGATCCCTTTGCGGTGCTTGCTGAGGTACGACACCAGTTTGCGGAAATCCCGTTTGCCCTGGTCTTTCGGTTCTTCTTTTTGTTCAAAAAACTCCGGCATCGGTTCGAGTACCAGCACAATGCCGTTGGGCTGCCCATCCGACCAGTGTCGCATAAACTCGGCGCGGGTGTAACTCAGGAGGCCGTGGGCGGGGTCGGATACGTACACTTTGTGTTTGTCGGTCTTGTACACCACCACAAAGTGGCGATGTTTCCAGTGGGCGATGAGGGGCAGGGGCGCCTCGTCGATCAGTTCGTCGATGTGGATGTTCAGGCCGATGCTCCGAAAACCCAGTTGCTCGGCAGCCTCGCTCAGGCCGAGCAGGCTGGTGCCGGTGCGCGATTGGGCGCTGAGTTTCCGGAGGTAGTCGGGCGACAGGCTTTTGCCATAGAATTTACAGATAATCCGCAGGCAGGACGGGCCGCAGTCCATCTGATCGAGTTGTATATAATTGGGAAATTTTCGGAACGTCATCATAGGCTATGCTTCTGCTGGCAACAGAAATTGGGCACTTTTAAACGACTGGTATAGAAAATCATAAAAAACCATCTCGTTCTTCCGCTGATAGGAAGGAAAAATACGATTAAATTTCATATGAATATAACTTGCCACCAACATATCCAGCGGCAATTCCAGGGCTTGTTGCTGCGCCACTTCCAACAGGCCGCGACACGGCGCTTCGATCGCCTGCTGGTGTAGCAACAGGGCCTCTGCCAGCCAGTCGGGCGACACCTGCCCACTTCCCGGCTCGGCTTGCATCAGTTCCCGGATGCGGTCTTTGTGTTCGCGGAAATTTCTGGACAACTGCTTCAGATACAACGCGTTGTCCATCCGGAATTCGCGGGCAAACGATTGCTTCAGGCTGCCCAGCAGGTTTATTTTTTGTTCGGGCGAGTAGCCGAGTTGGTGCAGGAGCAGGTCGGTGGTTTTCATGGCCCAAAGCCAGCGGATGTCGGGCGATTGCTCCTCGCGCATTTTTCCCAAAAAGAAAGCCGTCGCCGTGCTGTCGGCATCAAACAAGAGTTCGGAGAGTTCCATCGTGTTGGCGCCGTAGCGCTCGATCTCGCGGCGGTAACTGTCCAACTGGATTTTCCAAACGGTGCCATCGGCCAGCTGGGCCCGGAATTGCTGGTTGACCAGTTCGGTCAGGTATTGGAAATGGCGCTGCTCGCTTAGGTGGAAGCGGAAGCGGATGTGGTTGTCGGGGTCGTTGTAGCGGATAAAAAACCAGCGGTCGATCATCCCCTGGGCTTTCAGGTGCTGGGCGATGGGCTGGATGATGTCGATCAACAGGTTGTCGGTGGTTTTCACGCCGCTGTAGGCTTTGTAGTAGACCCACTGGTCGCCGGGCACAAATACGCGCTGCAAGGCTGCGCTCGCTGCGAGTTGGTGCAGCGGGTTCAGGTGGGTGTAGATCGGCGTATTGCGGAGGAGTGTGATAAAAAACTGGTTGGCATACGCCTGGTGCTGCCGGTCTTTTACCACCGAATCGGGGTCGCCCAGGTATTCGCGCAGGACGATCTGGGCGCGGATTCTGGCGTCGCTGGCCAACACGCTCACGAGCAGGGGATCTTCCGTATCGACGATCATTTCGATATCGGCTTCCAACAGCGAGAGGTAGCGGGGCATGTTGAACCGGGCGCGCAGGGCGGCCATTTCGGCCATGCGGGTGGTTTCGTCTTTGGCTTTCAGCACGCCGGCCATGGTGTCGTTGGTCAGGTACCAGGTAGCGGGGCTGAGGATGAAGTTTTCAAATTCCACGCGGGGCGTGAACACCATTTGGTTGCCCAGGTCGGAGAGGGAAAAGGTCATCCAAAAGCGGAAATCCTGGTTTTGCAGGTCGCAGAGGAACTTGTAGAGCGGCTGGGTGTAGTAATGGTAGTTGTGGGCGGTGGTGAGTTTGGGGATAATGAATTTGTTGAGCCGCCTGGAGCGGAGCACGATGCGGCCGTTGAACACCGAAACGAACAAATCATCGAGCGGGAGTTGGAATTCGGCGTCCACAGAGGACTGGGCCAGGAACGGGATTTCGTATTGGCGGACGGCGGGGCGCAGCAGGATGTTGCCCACACGGCTGCCCGGCAGGTGCACGATTTCGGCAAAAATCACATTGTCGTTGAGTTGTTGCTCCTGCGCGCAGATGTCCTGCACCAAATCCAGCAAGGCGGGTTTCAGGTAGGCAAACCGCCCGACCAGGTTGGCGCCGCTGGCGTTGCCGACGGTTTCGACCCAAATTTTGCCTTCGGCAACCATTCTGAAAATGATGGAAAACGAGGGCGGCAGCAAGTCCCAGGAGGGGTTTTCGCTGCCAAACGTGCCGGCAGAAAGGTTCAGCACAACATCCTTGTTGGCATAAGTATCGAGCAGGAGGTTCAGTATTTTGCTTTGCTCGTTGGTCCATTCGGTAGTGCTGAAGGCGCTCTCGTTGGGCACGAGGACATCTTTGCTGATGGGGTTGTCGTCCTGGTTCACGGAGTTGCCAAAGCCCAGGCCCAGTTCGTCGTCGAGCACGCGCAGGATCGGCACTTCCTCGTTTTCGTAGCGCTCCGTAAATTTCTGGACAAACTTTTGCCAGGATTCGGGCGCTTTGAATGGCGTCAGTTTATTGAGAAACCAAAGCAGGCGTTTGAATTTTTCCTGCAACTCCTGCGATAGCGCATTTTCATCCAGGGGCCGCCAGGCATCGGCCTGGCAGAGTTTGGTTTCCAGGGCTTCCATCCCGGCTTTTTCCAGCAAGTGCAGGATTTCCTGGTACACCGGGAAGTGGTTTTGCGGCGGGCCATCCAGGCTGGTAATTTTGGTTTTGATCTGTTCCAGCACCTCGAACCAGGCGCTGACGAAGGGCGACGGCGCTTCGTCCCGGATCCGGCCTAAGATCCGGATGATGCGGTCGAAAAAGTGCTCGCCGGTGGTGTTGGGGTCCATTTCACTGACCAGAATCTGCGCCTCCACCAATTGCTGCGCGAATTCAAAACCTTCTTCCCATTCGATTTCGTGGGGTACCAGCATGTCGGCAATGTCGCGCAGGCGGACCCCTTTGCGGCTGAAGTTCAGGATCAGTTCCAGGTATTCCGAATATTGAACCGAGGTGATTTCATGGCTCCTCAGTTCCCCTTTTGGCTTGTATTCGATGTATCGAATATCGTCGCCCACCTGGTAGATGGAAGCGTTGGGAAAAAAAGTCAGGTGTTGCAGGACATCCGGGTGCGCCATTAGTTTTTCCTGGATGTTGCAGGTGGCGAACATATCGAGGCGGTTCCGGCGTTCGACTTGGTCCAGGTCGCCCAACACGATCCGGCTTTCTCCCTCGGCCCAGCCGGTGGTCGACACGGTGGCCAGCAGCCCGAAGGGCGTGCAGCGGGTGCGCATCCGGTAGTAGTAGCGGGTGAGGGCGTAGAGTAGTTTTTCCTTTTCTTTTTCCGGAAACGGCTTGCCGTCCAGCCATTTTTGGTATTCGTGGAACAGCACCGGCGAAGCCAGGTACAAGGCTTCTTTGGGGACGCCGGCTTTGAAAAAATCAAATATTTCGGCGGCTGTGGCGCCCAGGCGGAGCGGGTAGGCGGGGGTGCGCACGACGACCGTATCGTGAAAGCGGTAGGGAATATTTTTCGTGTCCATAGGCAATTGGCCAGGTGGTAGCGGAAGTGGAGGAAAAACTGGTTGAGGGGGCAAAAAATCGGGCCGGGCGACTACAGCAGCAGCGCTTTGTCCCAGCGCAGGTCGTCTTCGCTGAGGGCTGAGAGCAGGGTGAGCGCCACGCCGACCATCCCTTCGAGCAGGCCGATTTCTTTGCCGACGTAGGTGCCGTTTTCGAGGTCGTCGTCCATGAGGTTGAGGGTGATGTCGATCCAGTTTTGGTAGGCCTGCCACAGTTCGTCGCTGGGCAAATACCGGTGCAGTGCGCGGAAACATTGGGCCACGCCGGCGGCGCCGTGGCAGAAATGCGCGTCGTTTTGCACCAAATTGTGCTCCACGCTCAGGCGGCGGCTGAGGGTTTGGGCCATATCGGCGGCGGCTTCCAGCCATTCGTCGTTTTGGAACAGGCGGCCGGCGCGGGCCAGCACGAGAGCAGGCCCGAAGTCGCCGTAGCACCAGGCCAGCATGTTGGAATAGTCGGGTTGCAGGTGTTCGATTTCTACCGACAGGGGGAATGCCGACAGGCGCAGTTCGGCGGCATTGGTGTTGCGCTGAAAATACAGGAGAAACCGGGTGCCTTCCCGGACGATGTTGCGGATTTGCTCACTGGGGAGGCCATTTTCATACAAATTCATCAAAATCAGCAAGAGCCCGGACAATCCGTGGGCCGTCGACAGGTCGTAGTGGATACCGCTGCGCGGGCCGAAGGAACTGACGTGGCGCCAGCCCAGTTCGTCGCGCAGGGCTTGGGCGTCGATGGCGTTCAGGAGGGTTTCCAGGCGGGCGCGGTGCGGCTCGATCGAGGGTTTGGAGGCGAAATAGTGCAAAATGCCGGCTGCCTGGTGCAGAAAATCCAATTGGCCGGTTTCGATTTCGGACACGGCGGTTTGGAACAAGTGCTCGTCCAGTTCGGCCAGGGACTCTTCCAGGTCAAAATCCAGGTGTTCTTCGCCGACGAGGTGGTTCATCAGGTACCCGAACCCGGCGGCGCCCACGGCGTAGGAGGTCCCGGTGAGGCGGGGATCTTCGGAATTGACGGTTTCGAAGATGTTGTCCAGCACCGATTCGGCTTTCTCCGAAAACTGTTGCTCGCCCAACACCCGGTAGAGGTAGAACTGGTACAGCGCAAACCCCGAATTTCCGCCGAGCAGTCCGTTGTAGCCGGGCACGGTTTGGTTCAGGGTATAGTTGATCCGGTCCAGGAGTTGCCGTATTTTTTTAGTCTGGTCCATGGTAGTAGTTGCGGAGCGGTTCGTCATATGTTATTGGCGGTTAGGACAGGTGAAACTGGGGCCGCATTGGTGTTGGGCCGTGCAGGTGCAGGTAAAGGTGCCGGGGCAGGTCTGCGAGAGTTCGCCTGCGGGGGCCTGGCAGTGGAGTTGAGGGGCAGGCGCATCCAGGTGCGAGAGGGGGATTTTGACCAGCGCCAGTTTTTTCTTCAATTTCTTCTTCATGGCAATACGGTGTTGGTGTACGGGTCGACGCGCCTGACTGGTACAATAGGATCAGGCTTTGGGGCAGGTAAAGCTGAGCGCACAGGTAATGGTGAAATATAATGCTCTAGCCTTTGGGGCAGGTAAAGGTGAGGCAGGGCGTCGTGCATATGGTATAACAGGTGTGGGACTGCGGGGGGCAGGTTGAGGTTGCGGTGGCATGTGTATTGGCGCCGCCCCGTATGCCGTCCATCGAGGCGTCATTGAGCCGTGCGATGAGTTTTTTGGCGATCTTGAGTGTAAACTGATGCTTTTTGTTTTCCATTGGGATGTGTGTTGGTAAGGTTTGAATTAAAAATCCGGAGCCGGTTTTGGGGCTGTTGGGCTAGCCTTTGGGGCAGGTAAACGTGGCCATATTGGGGCAACTGGTGCCGGTACAGCAGCAGGTACAGGACTGAGAAGCGCCAACAGCGCCGCCCTGAATCGTTTGCAGGGTGGTGTCGTTTAGCCGGACAATGGTTTTTTTGAGCAGGGAGTGCTTGAGTTTTATTTTTTCAGGTTTCATACCGATAGATTTGAATAGAAAGTAGTTGTAAAAGGTACAGATGCCGGTTAGGCATCTGTACCAAAATCGTATTGCTTAGTTCAGGCCTACGCTTTTCGGGCAGGTGAACGTGTTGCAATTGGAGCAGTTGCAGGTATAGCTTTGCGGGCAGCTGGATGACAGCGGGCAGCTGCTGGAGCTGGAGGCTGCACCGCCCTGGATGCTCTGCAAAGTGGCGTCATCAAGGCGCGAAATGGCTTTCTTTTCCAGGAAGAGTTTTTTCTCGAACTTTACTTTCTTGTCCATTTTGGAAGATGTTTAAGGATTGATTTGCCTACTCTGTTCAAGCTTTTCGGCTTCCGCTTGTTATATAATTGGCCAGTATATAATCGAATTTGCAGGGGTAAGGGCATAGCAATAGCCCTGACCCACCGGAGCTGCTTCCGGTGTTCACACAGGTGGCTTGGGGCACATCAAATCAGGGGATTATTCAGGCCAGATGCCGTTTAAACGCGCTCTAATTTTTCACACGCTTCAGTTCTTCTTCCATGCCGGTTTGCCGATCGCGCTGTTGTTTGATCTTGTTGTTGCCGAATGGGTAGGAAAAACTCAGCCGGATAGTGCGTGTTTCCGGTTTATAATAACTTTTGATATTCAAATTTTGATAGTCAATAGACGAGCGATACCTCGATTGATTGAAGATGTCGTTCAGGTACAGGCTCAGCGTTGATTGTTTGAAGGACTTGGATACGCCGATGCTTACTGCGGAATAGCCTTTTGTGTACCAAAAGGAGCGGTTGGGCAGATTTACCGTCAGGCTCAGGTCCATGCGCCATTGTGCAGGCAGGCTAAAACCGTTGTAAGCATTGAAATAGCCCTGAAAGCCGTCTACACCGGGGCTGCCGTTTTCGCGGGTATCCTTCACGTTGGTATAACTTCCGGTCAGTGTTCCGGCAAAATACCACCAGGGTTTCAGGCTTTTGTATAAAGAAACGCTGAGGCCGGTATAATCGGAGCTGCCAATGTTTTGTACGGTATTGAAAACTGTCTTTTCTGTGTCGTTTTGAATCGGAAATTGCATAAAAACATCGCGGGTGTGCGTGTGGAACAGGTTGACGAACAGTTGTTGGTTAAAACTGTAACTCAGGTCGGCGGTATGCGAAAGTTGTGGTTTCAGGGCGGTGTTGCCCTGCCAGAAACTATAGTTGTCAATATAAAATACAAACGGATTGAGGCTGTTGTAATCGGGCCGATCTATGCGCTTGTTGTACGACAACATCAGCGAGTTTTTTCCAAAAAATTTCCGGACGTAGCCGCTGGGAAACAGTTGGAATATCGTGCGGGTGAATGCCGAATCAATCGTCAGGTTATTCCCTTTGGAAATGCTGTATTCCGTGCGCAGGCCGATGCCATAATCCCAGCCGGCATCCGAATAATCATAGAAATCGATATAAGCCGCAGCAATATCTTCGTCAAATAAAAAGTGGTTGCTTCGTTTGGGGTCCAGGGCCCAGGTTCCATTTTGCTGTAGTTCAAAAACCAGGTCGTTGTCGGTATCGGCCCGGCTGAATTTGGCGCCGGTTTGGATATAATTCCGGGGCTTGAAGGGGTAGGTATAGTCAAATTTAGCCGACCAAATCTGCACCTTCGAGGGGCTCGAGTTCCGGAGGACCTCTGCGCTGCGGAGCGGATTGCCGTCGGGTAGCAAAAACCGGCTTTCCATTTTGTCCATTCCGCTGTACCGGAAGCCGGCAGCATCGAGGTTGACATCGAGCAATTGGCCGATCGAGTCGATCCGCCACTGGTAGTTGGCGTTGCCCGACAGGTTTTTCCAGTTGTTGTCGGATTGGTTGCGAAACTGTACCAGCGAATCGGTTTGCTGGCGTTGGATCTGGGTAAGGCTTTGATTATCAATATCGGTTTGGGTGTAGAACCCATTGAACAGGCATCCAAACAGGTGTTTGCCGTTGTCAAAATCCAGGCCGGCTTTTACGCGGTTGTCGGTTTTGTTGGAAATACGGTCGCCGCCCTGGTCAAAAACGAAAGGAGCGCCGGCGCTTGCAATTTCCCGGCGGGAGTTGTTGATGGTCAGTGTTTTGCCGCCCGCGTAATTATAGCTGCCGTAGAAACCCCACTGCTCTGAGGGCCGGGCATTGAGCATCAGGCTGCCGGCCGGCCGGAAATGCTCGCCGTAGGTGGCGCTGCCTTGCACGGAGCCGTTCAGGTGTTTTTCTTTTGATTTTTTGGTCACAATATTGATCACACCGATATTGCCGGAAGCATCGAAGCGGGCCGATGGGTTGCTGATGATTTCAATTTGCTCCACTTCGCTGCTGGGGATGGTTTCCAGGTACCGGCTCAGGTCTTCGCCCGACACGTATATATTTTTATTATCCACCAGTACCAGCACGCCTTGTTTGCCCCGAAAACTGAGCGCGCCGTCCAGGTTGGTCGAAACGCCAGGTGCTTTTTGCAGCACCTCCAGGATGTTGCTGCCCTCCGCGAAAGGAGTATTGGATACGCTCAGGATCAGTTTGCCCGCATCGTACCGGATGGTTGGTTTGGCTGCCCGCACCGTTACCCCCTGCAAAATGATGCTGCTGGGCGGCAAGGCGACCTGGATGCGAAGCGTCCCGGCCTGGGTTTTCGGAAGGCTGACCAACGTATCTGCGTAGCCCAAATACCGGATATCCAGGCGGTATTCAGAGCCGGCGGCTACCTGGAAATGCACTTGTCCGGATTCGTCCGTTTGAAACATGGCCTGGCGCTCGCCTGTGGCATTCAGGACGGCAACGGGCGCATAGATCAAGGGCGTATTGTTCATGGAATCAGAAACGGTAAGCCATACGTCAATTGAATCGCTTTGGGCCTTCAATGCGTATGGTGTCAGGAGAACAAGTAGTGCCGTCGTGAACGTGAACCTGGTTTTCATAAATTTCGAAGGTGCAGGACATGGAAAAAGCAACTGGTCCGGGCAAGACCCGGGCAAGACAAACCGCTCTCTGTGCGATCTATGTTGTGAGACAAAGATCGGGAGATGTTTGATTGCCTGCCATCCCAATTGGCGTTTAAACGAGGGGGCAAAAACGCCGGGCCGGCAGGCCCGTTTTCCTACTTATATAGTGAATGAAAGTCAGGGTGAGTCGGGAGGTGGCCGCATATCCTTTCGCCAGGCGGAAATAGAATCGGCGGGCTGAGGGGAGTTTGGTCCGGAACCTTGCGCGGTGGCAAAGGAGAAAAAGCGTGTGCTTGTTGTTTTGAATTGAACTACACAGAGTGCTTGCATTAAATAGAAGATTAAGGTGAAAAACTATCAGTATTTGGAAAATTGTTGTTGGGGGAACGGTATGCAAGGTAGTAGTTC